>JAQBWE010000224.1 GCA_027625315.1 Planctomycetota bacterium | reverse complement strand
GCCGATGCTCGCGGGTCACCGGCGCTCCTCCTCGACGGGCGCGGATCCGACAGCGAGCCATCGTTCGAGGGAGACGCGCGGTACACGGATGACCCGGCCGAGTCGGACGGATGGGATCTCACCGCGCGCGATCAACTCGTAGGCGAGGTTGCGCCCGATCCGTAGCAGGCGGGCCGCCTCCGGCACCGTGAGCAAGTCTAGGTCTGTCAGTTCGTCTGTCATTCGGTCCCCCGTCCCTTTGCCGGGCCGCTCACCGCGGCCTCACTTGACTGATTCGGTTCCAATCGGTTGCGCACGGTCGAGCGCGGATGACGCCAGATCGCGCCGGCGGGTGTTCCGTCGGCCCCGTCGGCACGTCGCAGTCGCCACTCCGTTGTCAGCGCGATCGCGGTCGGCAGCGACGACGAGTGGGGCCGGCTGTGCACGGAGATCGGCCGCCCTGAGCTCGCGCGCGATCCCCGCTTCGCGACCCACGCCGCGCGAAAGCAGCACGAGCAGGCGCTCGACGAGGCGATCTCGGCGTGGACGTGCGAACGCGACGCCTGGCAGGCGATGCACGTGCTGCAAGCGGCCGGTGTCATGGCGGGCGTCGTCGAGGACCTCGAGGACATGGTCGTACGCGACCCGCATCTCTCCGTGCTGCACTTCGCCCGCGTGCCCGACGCGGAGCAATACGCGACGTACACGACGCACAACCAGCCGATGCGCTTCGATGGCGAGACCCCACCACTGCGACGCGCGCCGCTCTTCGGCGAGCACAACGAGTACGTCTTCCGCGAGGTGCTCGGACTGAGCGAAAAGCGGTACATCGAGCTGCTCGTGGGCAGCGTGATCTACTGACGATCCCCCCGGCCGTGCGGCCCCGCCGATAAGCGCCGGCGGACGGCGAGCCTTGGTACCGCAATAGCGCTGCGCTCAACCCCCTGCCCTGGTGTAGTAGCCGTCCCGGCGGACGGGTCCTCCCCTCCACTGGTCGTGCCGGTGAGCGGTGCCTTCGTCGCGGGGCGTCGACACGCCGAGGCGACGCGTTCACGTGTTGCGCGCGCGACTCCCGGTTCGGCACTCGCCCACGCGCTCGAGCTCGCCCTCGCCACTACCCTCCGCAGTGAAGCGAGCGCTCGATCACGCGCCGGACGCTCGTCCGACGGTCTCGTTCCCGCTTGCGCTCACCTGGCGCACCGCCGTCGACCTCAGACGGAGCCGTGACGCAGCGCCGGCTAGTAGCGAACAACCTCGTCGAGGAGCAGCTGGACGTACTCCTCATCGGTGAGGCCGAGCACCCCCTTCAGCAGCGACTCGCTGTGCTCTCCGAGGGTCGGAGCGCGGTCGAGCGCTAGCTCGGTCCCGTCCAAACGGATTGCCTCGCCGTCGATCGTGAGCTCCACCTCGGGTGGGCCCGGTTGCCGGACGAGCTGATAGTGGCGGGCGAGCTGGGGGTCGCGCTCCAGCATCTCCTGGAGGTCCTCCGCGGCGGCCGCCGCGATCCCGTGGGACTGCAGGATGTCCGCCGCCTCCCAGGCGTCCCGCGAGCGTGTCCACGAGCGGACGAGGTCGTCGATCGCATCCTCTTGCGCCTTACGCGCGGCGTGCGAGGCGAAGCGCGCGTCCGCAGTCAGCTCGGGACGCCCGACCAGGTCGCAGAGTGTCGCCCATTCAGCATCGCTCTCTGCCGCGATCGCGATCCAGCGATCGGTCCCCCGGGCGGGATAGACCCCGTGCGGGCAGTAGTCCGGGTGGCGGTTCCGCCGTGGCGCCGGTGGGCTTCCGCTGCTCGCGAATGCCAGCCACTCGACGCCGAGGAACGACACCGCTGACGAGAGCTGGTTGAGCGTGATCTCACGGTCCGCGCCCGTCTCTGCGCGATCACCGAGGCCCGCCATGACAGAGGACGCGAGCAGATACGGGATGAGAAGTCCGGGAATGCGACGCCGATGCCGCGCGGCGGGCGTCCCGGGAAGCCCATCTGCGTGTTGAAGCCGGCCGCGGCCGTGAGCAGCCCGCCCATCGTCGCGCGCTGTGCCCACGGTCCCTCGGCGCCACAGCCCGGCATGTGCAAGTAGACGATGCCCGGGTTCCACTGGCGAACCACCTCATAGCCCAGCCCCATGCGATCGAGCACGCCCGGCCGGTAGTTGTTCGTGACGACGTCGGCCCCGGCGATCAGGTCGAGGGCGATCTCGCGGCCCCGTTCGGTTCCCAGATCGAGCGTCAGCGAACGCTTCCCGACGTTGACGTCGTTGAACCAGTAGCCGAGGTCCAGCGAGTGCGTGCTGAGGCGTGGGGCGGGGTGCGAAAGCCGTCGCGGCGCGCGAGCGACTCGACGCGGATCACCTCCGCCCCGAAGTTGGCGAGGATGCGCGTGCCGAGCGGGCCAGCCAGCACCCAGCAGAAGTCGATCACACGGATCCGCGGGAGCGGTCGCGGCGTGCCCGCGCGATTGCTGCGGTGCGTCGCGTTCGCCGTCATGAGCCTGCCGAGCGCTCGAGTGATGACGAGGTGGCGGGGGCGATCCCGAGCTCCGCGAAGATCTCGTCGTCGTGCTCGCCGAGTCGAGGGGCTCGTCGAATCATGACCGGTCGCCTCGGGTCATGGACCGGGCTCCGCGGGAATGAGAGCTCGCCGCCAACCGAAGCCTCATGGTCGATGTTCACGAACTGGTGGGTCTCGCGGAAGTGAGCCATCTCCGGCATGTCCTCGAAGGCACTCACCGGGAGCGCTATCAAGTCGATCGCCCATGCGCGTTCCAGCATCTCGTCCGCGGGCACGCCCCGCGCGATGCTCGCGATCAGCTCGATGATCACCGGATGCCGGTTCAGATCCCCCGTCGGCGGTGGTCGCATCGCCTCGAGTTGCAGCGCTTCCTCGCCGTCGGGCAACGCGCCTTCCGCGCGCGCCCACTCGAGCACCTGCTCGAAGCGATCGGGTCGCACGCGCAGGCTGATCCACCTTCCGTCGGCGCACTCGTAGATCGGCGGATGTGTCCCCGGGCGGCCGCGGACCGAGCGCGAAGTCGACTACAGTTACCGAGCTTCGTAACGGCTGCCGGCGCACGCCGTCGAGCGCGCTCACGCGGGCTCCGGGCGTCGGAGGGTGACTGCCTGATGCCGAGTGAAGCGGATCACGGGGGTGAGCATGACCTGGGAGCCTGAGCTTCAGGAACTTGAGCAGCGCCGCCAGCTTGCGTACCGCATGGGTGGCGAGGAGCGCGTGCGGCAGCAGCACAAAAACGGGAAGCTGACCGTGCGCGAACGCATCGACGGGCTGGTCGATGCGGGTAGCTTCCGCGAGCAGGGCGTGCTCGCGGGGAGCGGGGTGTATGAGCACGGCCGTCTAAAAGAGTTCCGGTCCGCGAACACCGTGATCGGGCTGGCAAAGGTCGACGGCCGCCGCGTGGTCGTGAGCGGGGCGGACTACACCGCTCGCCCGGCGAGCGGCGGTGCGGGCGTCGGCGGCGCCGGACGCCAGGCCGGTAACAAGGGTCTGCACGCCCAGCAGATGTCACTCGAGATGAAGCTGCCGATGATCCGCCTCATCGACGGCTTCGGCGCCGACATTCGAGCCGTGCAGGGGATGGGTCGCACGTACCTTCCGGGCAACACCACCTGGGGCATGGTGCTCGAGATGATGAGCCAGGTACCGGTTATCTCGGCGGCACTCGGATCCGTCGCGGGGCTGCCGGCAGCCGAGGTCGCGGCGTGCCACTTCGCCGTGATGGTGAAGGACGTCTCGCAGGTCTTCGCCGCGGGCCCGCCCGTGGTAGAGCGGGCGCTCGGGCTCCGGATCCACAAGGAGGAGCTCGGTGGCTACCGTGTGCATGCGCGCGGCAGCGGGCTGGTGGACAACGAGGCGGAGGATGAGCCCGATGCCTTTCGGCAGATCCGCGCCTTCCTTTCGTATCTGCCGAGCAACGTCTACACGCTCCCGCCCGTCCGAGAGAGCGACGATCCCCCGGACCGGCGTGAGCCGGAGCTGTTGTCGATCATCCCGCGCGACCGTAATCGACCGTACGACGTGCGCCGCATGCTCGACCTGATCGGCGATCGCGGATCCGCGTTCGAGATGGGTCGCTACTACGGCGGCTCGCAGGTGACCATGTTCGCGCGCTTTGCCGGACGCCCCGTCGGCGTGCTGGCGAACGATCCGCTCGTGCACGGCGGGGCGATGGATGCGGACGCGGCGCAGAAGCTCGAGAAGTTCGTGAACCTGTGCGACTCCTTCCATCTGCCAGTCGTGAACTTCAGCGACCAGCCCGGCTTCATGATCGGACGCGCCGCCGAGGCGGCCGGCACCTTAAAGCAGGGCATGCGCGGCCTCGCTGCGGTCTACTCCGCGACGATTCCGTGGGCCTCTGTGGTCGTCCGCCGCGTCTACGGCGTCGCCGGCGGCGGCCAGCAGAACCACGCGCGGTTCAACTTCCGCGTCGCCTGGCCGTCGGGTGAGTGGGGCTCGCTCCCGATCGAAGGCGGCGTCCAGGCGGCGTACCGGCGCGAGATCGAGGCCAGCGACGATCCTGCGGCGGCACGCAGGGAGGTCGAGGAGCGCCTCGTCGCGATGCGCAGCCCATTCACCGCCGCGGAGGCGTTCAACATCGAGGACATCATCGATCCGCGCGAGACGCGGCCGGTGCTATGCGAATGGGTGGAAGCGGCCTATGACCAGCTACCGCCCATGCTGGGACGGAGGAGCCGCTGGCTCGCGGCCCTCTAGCTGCGCCGCCCGCCGCCACAGAGGGTCGCGGCGCGGTGCCGACGGGACGAAGGAGCAGGACCCATGGTCGAGTCGAAGCAAGCCGATGTGGACGAGGCGATCGCAGCGATCCAGGCGCACTTCGATCGGCTGCAGATCGGCAGTCGCAAACAGCGCACGGTGACGTATTCCGAAAGCGAGGTCAGCGACTACGTCCGGCGCGTCGGCATCGAATACCCGGGACGGTACCGCGAGAACGGCGCCAGGCTCGTTCCGCCGGGGATGATCTTCCTCCCGCCCGCTCGCACATATGGCCTCCAGGAAGGTCCGCCCATGGCCCGGGGCGGCTTCTTCACCGCCGCGAAGCGTTCGTATCGCCGCCCCGTACGCCTCGATGAGACGCTCACCTTCGATGGAGAGCTGAGCGAGAAGTTCGAACGCGGCGGCTACTACTACATCGTCGTCCGCTGGACGGCGCGCGGTGCGGATGGAGTGGAGGTTGGCGAGGGCGAGGAGGAGCACACGCTCGGCAGCGCGCGGAAGCCGCGTCCGTCATGATTCAGGTCGG
>JAQBWE010000223.1 GCA_027625315.1 Planctomycetota bacterium | reverse complement strand
TCGCCACCGGGGATGGGCACCAGGCCGCTGGTTGGGACCCGAACGAGAGTCAAGGCCGTCTCGGGATCTGACGCCACCAAGCGGGCGCGTAGCTCCCGCCCATCCGCGAACACGGCGGTCAGTGTCGCGGTTGGTGAGGGCGGGGACCCCGCGAGGACGAGCAAGCCGTCCTGCCGCACCACGACCGCGTGACGCTGCGTCGTGACGTCTCCGAAGCGCGCGTCGCGCAAGCGCACGCGCACCACGGAGGGTCGCGCGCGCGCGAGCAATGCGAGCTCAGCTGCGCTCGGGGACTGGCCCTCCTCGCCCGCGTGCGCGGCGAGCGCCGCGCAGCACAAGCCGAGGAACGCCGAGGGTGCCCACGCAGCGCGACGGGAGCGCATACCTAGTTCGACTCGCGCGCGTCCCCGGCGGCCGGGGGACGCGCAGGCCGAATGCGGAAGCGCACGTCAAGCCCATCGAGGAGCCGGGCGACATCGGCCGCATCTCGGCCCGTCGAGTCTGGCACGAGCCACAGCGCCTGACCGCCGCTCGGACGGCCCGTGCCCGTTGGCTGGACGGCCGCGCTCCCGAAACTCCAGGGCGAGCGTACGGCGTTCATGGCGGCGGGCGCTGGCGCATCCAAGCGCCGCAGCAGCTCATCGCGCGGATCGGCGAGCGAGCGCGTACCGTTCGTCGCGCCCGGCTCGGCGTGCAGGAATACCCACCCACCGACGGCCAATAGGGCACAAGCGGCTAGTGCCGTCAGCCGCCAACGGACGAGGGCCCGCGGCGCATCGAGGAAGGCCAAGCTCATTCCCGCCCGCCCCCACGGATCATCGGAGGCCGCGGCCCGCACGGCGTCATAGAGCCCCGCCAACACGTGCGGAGGGGTCGCGCGGGTCTGCAGGCCGTACGCGCTCTGCACCGCAGCGACGCGACGCGCCACTCGTTCGGTGCTGGCCCCGCATGTGGCGAGCACCGTCTCAAGGTGCGCCAGCGCCACGTCCACGCGCTCGGAAAGCGCCCGCGCCTGGGCGCTGGAGTCATCAGGTTGCTGGGCGCGCAGCGCGGCGCGCTCTGCGAGCAGAGACTCGACGGCTTGGAGCGCCGCGCGGAGGTCGCGGTCGGTGCTCATGCGGGCTCCCCCTGCGGCGACGTCTCGGCGCCAAAGCGCGCCTCCCACGCTGCGCGGAACAAGGCCCGTGCGCGGTGCAGTCGCCAGCGTGCGGTGGGATAGCTGCAATCGGTGACGCGCGCGATCTCCCGCGGCGTCAAGCCGTGGTACTCGCGCAGCGTGAGGCAGAGGCGGTACTCGATCGGCAGCACGGCCAGCGTCGCCGCGACGCGCGCCGCGAGATCGTCCTCGCCGGGCACCGTCGGCTCCGCCGTGAGCGGCCCGCCGTCGGGACGCCGCTCCGTATCGGCGCTGCCGCCGATCGTCTCCACGGGGATCGCGCGGCGACGGCGGCGACGATAGTGATCGATGGCGAGGTTGCGCGCGATGCGAAACATCCAGTTCATCAGGTCGCGCGTGCGATCAAACCGGTCGAGCGCGCCGTGGACGCGCAGGAACGTCTCCTGCACCACGTCACGGGCCTCGTGGTCATCGAGCAGGATGTCGCGCGCGAGCCAGAAGAGGGGCCGCTGGTAGCGTTCGACGAGGGTGCGGAACGCCTCGTCGTCCCCCCCCAAGATGGCCTCGACGAGGTCGACGTCCTCGGCGCGCCGCCGACGCACGGCCGCTCGATCGGGTCGCCGCGACCAGGCGACGGGCGGCGCGGCCGCCCCGCTCCCGACGAGCTGCCCCCGCGGGCTCGGATTCTCGGAGGCGGCGGCGAGGGCGGTCATGGGTGGAGTTCGGACCCGAGGAACACGGACGCGGCGGGTGAGCCCACGCGATTGTAGGCTCGGCCTAGGCCCCTACGTCCGGGCGCGGCCGCTGTTGGCGCCGATGCCGCGCAGGGAGGGGTAGAATTCGACCAGCCCCTGGAACCGAAGAGACCGCATGCATCGATTTCCGACCGCGCGGCGCGCCCGCCGCCTCGCCTGCCTCGCCCTCGGCGCCGCCCTACTCCTGGGGTCAGCGCGATCCGCCCCCGGCGAACCCGAGGGGCCGCCGGGCGTGCCTGACAAGGCGCTCCAGGCCGCCATCGACCGAGCCATCGAGAAGGGCGCCGAGTTCCTGCGCGCTCAGCAGAAGCAAAACGGCCTCGTGGGCGGCGTCCACCACGGCAGCGACCGGCACTACACGATCGGCACGACCGCGCTGGCCGGACTGGCACTCCTGGCCGCGGGGGATCGCCAGGGTGATCCCGGCGTGGACAAGGCCATCGAGTACTGCCGGGGGGAGGATCGAGATCGCGCGGGTGCTGGTAGTCGAACGACGTACGACACCGGCACGCTGCTGATGTTCGTGACCGAGTACTACCGCTCGCGCACGGAGAAGGGCAAGGGCGGCAAGAAGCACACGATCACGAAGGAAGAGAAGGAGAATCCCTGCACGCTCCCGCCGGACGTCGTCGCGTGGATCAAGGACATGGCAATGTTCCTGGTCGACACGCAAGAGGCCGATGGCGGCTTCGGCTACCCGAAGCCCCGCGAGGACATGTCGAACACGCAGTACGCACTGCTCGGCCTGCGCGCCGCGCGCGAGTGCGGGGGCGTCGTTCCGGGACGCGTGTTCAAGCGCGTGATCGATCGGTTGCTGGCTTTGCAGGAGCCCGAAGGGCCCAAGGTGCTCCGCACACTTGGCGGCACGAAGAAGGGCGATGCCATCTACAAGATTGATGGCGGCGATCGTGCCCGCGGCTGGAGCTACATGGCGGGGCCCTTCCCGGCGACCGGCAGCATGACCACCGCGGGCATCGCCTCGCTCGTGATTTGCCACGACGCCTTGACGCAACCCGCGCGGCTCCCGATGTACGACCACAAGGTCGAGAACCAGGTCAAGCGCGCAGTGCAGGACGGCTTTGCGTGGCTCGACGTAAACTTCACCGTCGAGCGCAATCCCGGCATGAACGCGCCGCCGTGGCACTACTACTACCTCTATGGGCTGGAACGCGCGGCGGTGTTTTGCGATCGTGGCCTCATTGGTTCCCATGATTGGTACCTGCTCGGCGCGCGCTACCTCATCGCCCACCAGCACGGCGATGGGAGCTGGAACACAGGCAACCTGGGCGGCAAGGAGTACAAGCCGAGCGCCATCCTCGATACGGCCTGGGCCATCCTGTTCCTGAAGAAGGCCACGCGCCCGCTCAAGCCGCTCCCCGCTCCCGTCGTGACGCCGCCCAGCAAGTAAGAGAGGCCGTCCCGCTCCCATGAACACACCCGACCCCCACCGCGAAGAGGCCGAGTTGGTCGCCCGCTGTGCGCTGGGTGATCGGGCGGCGTGGGAGTCCTTCGTCGATCGGTACGGTCCCCTGATGGCCGCGCTTGTGCGCCGCATGCTCGCCCGTCGGACCGGTCGCGCGCGCGAGGTGGACGTGGACGAGATCACCGCCGAGGTGTTCCTCGCACTGGTGCGACGCGAGCGGGTGCTGCTCAAGCGTTTTGACTCGCGCTACCGACTCTCCACGTATCTCGGCGTCATCTGTCGGACCGAGGTGCTCCGGCATCTGCGGCGCGGAAATCGACTCCCGCTCGATCTCGAAGACCCGACGCGGGTACCCGAAGCCGCGGGCGCCCTCGGTCCGTCGCGCGCGCTCGAGGACCGCGAACGCGAGGCTGCCATCGCGACGCTACGCGCTGCGTTGCAGGGCCTTGAGGAGCGCGACCGCCTGCTCCTAACGATGAAGTATCTGGACGGCATGGACTACCGCAGCATCGGCGCCGCGCTCGGTCTCAACCCCGAGAGCATCGGGCAGTTCCTGCACCGGGCGAAGCAGAAGCTCGCGCAGGAGGTCCCCCACCTGCGCGCGTTCCTCGCTGAGACGGCCGACCGCGAGTAGGCCGCGTCAGCGGCCCAGGGCCTGGCGTCTTTGTGAGCGTTCACCCCTGCTACGACGGGGGTGGGGCGGCGCGCGCCGCGATCCTGCGTCCGAACGCGGGATCAGGGGCCGTTCGGAGGCGATCGGGTTCGTGGGGCGAGGGTGTGGGGCAGCCGGCTAGGACGACGCGGGGTAGGGCCCCCGCGAGGACGACGACGGCAATCCCACGCCCCGCATCCACGAAGCCGTACGTGCTCGGCGACACGGGCGAACGCTCACGCGTTTCTAGCGGCCCAGGGCCTGATCGAGGGCTGCCTCGAGGGCTGAGGCTTCGACGCGCGAGTACCAGGACTTCACCGGTGCCCGGCTCGCTGTGAGCACGACAGTCGTGGGCACGTAGAAGTTGAAGTACGTGCGCACGACGCGCTTCTGGTCTTCGTCCCAGCGCGCCTTGGGTCCGACGTCGATCACCACGAGATCGATCGCCGACCGACGGTTTACGAGCAGCTCGAGATACGCAGCCGCTTGCAGGTCGGACGCCTTCACGCTGTCGTCGTAGAAGATGATGACGCAGGGCTTCACGCCCGGGCTGAGCACGCGCCCGGCGGGCGCTGAGGGCACCAGGTCGCGCGGGTACCCCGGCACGCTCGGGTCACCCGGCGCCGACTGCAGCCGGGCTGCATGCGCGCGCGCGGTGTGACCTTCTGGCGAAGAGAACACGGGGCCCTTGCGCTCCGGCTCGCCGGCGCTGGCCGGACGATCGAACGGGTTCACGCCCGGTTCCGCTGCGTCGGGCGAAGCCGGCAGATCCAGCGGCGCCTCGTCGGTCCCCTCGTCGGGCTCGCCGGGGTTGGCGATCGCATCGGCGATCGCGGCTTCGACGGAAGCGGCGTCGACGCGTCCTGAGCGGAGCAGGCGGGCGCGTCGATACGCGTCGAGTACCGCCACGGTCGGCGTGTCATCGAAGTAGCGCAGGACGAGTTCGTCCGAACCTGACGTACGCTTGGCACCCTCCGCGCGATCCACCGTCACCAGCACGATGCGCTCGCGCAGCCGCATGATGAGCGGCAGCAGTTGCGCGGCCTGGAGATCCGACGCCCGGTCGCCGTCGTCGTAGAAGACGAGCAGCACGGGCTTCGTACCGGGCGTGAGCGCCATGCCGGGATCGTCGGGCTGCACGAGTTCCGCGGGGTAGCCGGCGACCTCCGCGGCGCCGGGCCGGTCGAGCAGCTGGGTAACGTGCGCCATGGCGCGCGCGACGGCATCGCCGCCTGCGGGTGCCGCGGGCTCGGCCGGCGCGTCACCGGTCCCGTCGGACCAGGGGTCGCGCGGCGCAACCGGAACGATCGGGGCGTCGCCAGCC
>JAQBWE010000222.1 GCA_027625315.1 Planctomycetota bacterium | reverse complement strand
ATGCCACGTGGCGGCCGAGGCGAACACACGACCCAGGCGCTGGGCAACAATGGCCAGCCGACCCACGGGCACGTGGCGCCAGGCCAGCGAGGTGACCATGTCCCGGATCTCGTTGATCTCCTCCGGCGCAAGGCGGTGCGGGGTGCCGTGTGGGCACGAGGGCGTGTCGTCGAGCTGGCAGCCGACCGCGGCGCGACGCCAGGCCGCCAGTCTCGAGGGCGAGAGACCGATCAGCTTGAGCAGCCGCGGGAGGCGGACCACGCCCCGAGCCCGATCGACGGCGCGAAGCAGGCGCGCCTTGTCGCCGCCCAACGGGACGCGCAGGCGCCTGAAGTCAGGCTGTACGATACGCAGCACCGCGAGCAGGACGCGAAGGAGGGCCTGGCAGCGCCGGAGCCGCGCCTCCGTCCGGGCCAGGCGCGCGCGCAGGTCCGCGGAGGACGTCTCGCATGTGGAACCCGTGGTGACGTCCCGCCTGGCGCGGCGCAGCCAGCCCGCGGCCGTGGATCGGGGCACGCCGACGCCGGTAGCGATGGTGATGTCGCCGGTGTCCTGGACGAGGCGGACCAGCCGGTGGTCGTAGGTGCGCTGGGAGCGGGGCATGGGGCCAGCATCCGCGCGGGCCGGGGGCCGTGCATGGACCCAGCCGCGGCCGTAGAATCGGGCCCCGTGGGCCGTCGAGTTCTCGTCACGGATCGTCGGAATGCTGCGAGACGGAGCAGGGCGGTTCCGTCGGGGTACTTGATGTCAATGGTCGCCCCGCCCGACTTCGAGCTTGCCCGCAGGCCAATCTTCGTTCCGTCGGGAAGTTCGAAACGAGAGCCACGATACGTGGGATGCGGAGCCGGACGACCCCCTTGTGTCAGTCGTCCGAAGAGGTCATTCAACTCGGCATCAGATCGTACAACAGGGTAGTTCCGAGGCTTCGGAAGCTGTGACAGATCGGACCTGACTCCGGCAGCGTCGGCGCGCCCCAGACGTCCCGTTCCACCCCCTGAACGCGTACACCTAGTTCTAGCGAAGATGAAGATCTCGCTGGCGAAGGTGCCCGCTCTCGACCGCGCGCTCGAACGCAGGTAGCGCATCGCTGTACTGCTCAACTACCGCCGCACGCGCCTGCTGGACACGGTCCACATCGCCGAGTTCGGTTCCTAGAATCGCGTACGAGCACCAAGACATCAGGCTCATGCTTCCCATCGCGATCGCAGCATCGAGGTCCTGCCGTGCGGCAACCTTTCGGCCGAGTCTCAGGTGGAGAGATGCCCTCCTCAGTAGCAGCTCCGGAGGCGCGGGATGCTGCTTCAACGCTAGGTCTAGCGCCACCTCCGCCCGCTTGTACTCACCGAGCATCAGGAGCGCGACAGCTCGGTCTCCCTGCCATCCAAGTTCTGCATCGTCGCTCTTGCATGCCCGGTCCAACAGTGCGAGTCCAGTCAATCCATCGTCCATAGCCAAGTATGCCCTTCCGAGCTCCCGAATGAGGTGCGCGGATGCATGCTTCAGGTCGGCGATCGGTCCGAGGACTCGGGCTGCTTCCGCGCCAAATCCAAGCCTGTTCAGTCTAATCCCGAGCCCCACTCGTACCTCGTCTGGGCAATTTGTCGATGGCAGAGGAAGTACAATTGAAAGGATTCTACTGGGGCATGTCTCGGAGTCGTCACAACCCGAAATCGCGGCGAGGCGCGCATACCATTCGACCTCAGGGTCGCTTAGGTAGGGTCGGAGTACAATCAATGCGCTGTCGTGCTCACCTAATCTCAGTAGGGCGGCGCCGATGACTACGGAGCGCGCGCCCTGGGAAGCGACCTCGTCCTCAGCGAGCAGGATGGCCCGTCCCACCATCTCCTGACTCTGCATTCCCACCGACACGCCAATCAGTTCTCGAAACTCATCGACCGCCCAGGGGTGATCGGCCGCGATCAGGCGAAGAGACCTCACCGTGCTCTTCGCGATCAGTCGGAGATCCGATTGGGTACGCCCCACCAGGGACTCTACGAGCGCCTGAGCCGCTGCAAGCGCTTCAGTAGGATCCGTCACGGGTCGCGCGAGCCGAATGCCGTTCACCAACTCTCGTGCTCCGTACAGGACACAACTTGTTCCACGAGTCACCGCATGCGGAACCACGACGCCAAGGAAGTGCCCCTGGGTGCTGTACGCCAATCCCAAGGCTCCGATCACACGCTGCTCAACCTCAAGAACGTGATAGTAATGCCCCCCCCGCCAAGCACCGCGCACGCCCGTCACCCGCAGTGGCTGCAACCCCTCGGTGCCGTTCGTCGGGAATGCCAACCAGCCTGCCCAGACCCGCGTGTCCTCGAACGGACCTGTGACTTCGAAGAACAACGCCGGGGGCACTCGGCGCACCAACGCGCTCTTCAACGGCAACGCCGGGCAGGATCGGCGACAGGCTGTCCCGTTCTGCCTGAGCAGCACCGGCCGGCCTGAGTACCGGGCCGTCCAGCCAGCGAACGGCGCGTAGACCGTCTGTTGTCAGGTCGATGAAGCGAGAGTCTCGCTTGATCGAGGCCCGGACAACTGCGTCAATACCTGCTTCTTCTGCCGCAGCGCGGTTTTGGGACCCGCCTCCGCCAATCGACGCCATCAGGAGCAGGGCCACTACGAGGCCAGTGAACACACGCTCCGGGCCGGACCGCGCCCGGACGGTGCTCGACTGGGGCGGCGACATGCACGTGCTTCTACTCCTCAGCGCGGACGGCGCCAATCGACCGTGCTGGTCACAATCTACTTCGACCATTTGACTCCAATGCTACCCGTGGGCGACCCAGCCCCAGGCCCAGACTCGCCCTCCACGCGAACCTCAACCTCAACTTTCCCGCCGGCAACAGGACCTTCGAGCGAGATTCCGGCACCGATCTTGTTGGGCTCGCCATTCTTTCCACGCTTGTAGCGCCCGCTACATCCGACTTCCCAACCGCCACCGAGTCTTCGCCCCGGAAAGTCGACCCATCCGGTCGGCCATAGGTCCGCGAACTCCTCCACTTCGTGGGCGCCCACAGCGGCGCCGCCGACAAGAAGCCCGGCGCCCAATCGCTCCCAGTCGCTAAGACCATCCCAGAACTCGGTGGGCCCCCCCCACTTGTCCTCCAACTTCTTAAGGAGCGTCTTGCCCATCTTCTTGGCTTGCCCCTCCGCCTCCCTTCTCGCCTTGTCCTCCTCCTCGCGCGTTTGCTTTCCGGGTGATGACCCCGACTCCGGCGGTGCCTCCCCCGGCAGCGGCTTGGGAAGTGAGCCCGGCGGCGTAGGACTTGGATGCGGAGGGGGAAATGGGTACTTACTTGGATCGAAGCGCGGGGGTGACCCCGGTGCTCCGGACCCCGACGAGGGTGCTGGGCTTGCCCCAGTTGCGGCACCAGGCGCACCCCCAGATGCAGGAGGTGCACCGGTCACGGGATGCGGCAGGTCACCGGAGGCGAGTGGGCGTGACCGCGGAGCATCATCGAGGCCGAACGGATCCCGACTCGTGCTCGGCCTAGAACTCCCGTATTGGTACAAGCTCGGACTTGGCGCATACCCCAACGGATCCCTCTGCAAGAACCTCCCCGTGTCGGGCGAGTACGCCCTGGCGCGGTAGTACATGAGGCCTGTCTCTTCGTCCGAGAACCGGCCCGTGTACGTCCAGGGGTTGCCGAGCGGATCGCTCGACTGCGGCGTGCCGTTTCGCGTGATCGTCACCTTGCCGTACGGGTCATAGCGGTACTTCACGACTTCGGCCTCGTTCGCATCCGTGATCGCCATGATCGAGCCCAGTGCATTGGCGTGGTAGTAGCTGCGGGTGACCTCGGTCGTGTTCATGTCCGAGTCGAAGTCTAGCAGATCCTCCTGGGCCAGCAACAAGACCTCGTCGATGCCCTCGCCGAACACAAAGTCCTTCTTCCAGGCGTTCGAGCCGTCGTACACGGAGATCGTCTCGTAGCCCGAGTAGACGTAGCGCTCGACGTTGGTCTGGTCGTCCTTCTCGACCCGCCTCCCCAGGGCGTCGTACTTGTACTCCGCGATGGTGGTGCTCGATTGCTTGACCCGCACGATCTGGTTCTTGTAGTCGTACTCGAAGGCAAGCGTCCCGTCCGAGGTCAGGTTTCCGTTGTCATCGTGCGTCGGGCTCGCGCCCCCCACCGCCGTGTACTGGTTCAGGCTGTTGCTCGTGTAACTCGTCGTCTGCTGGGACTGGCCGTACGGCGTCACCTTCACCGACGTGCGGTTGCCGTCGTCGTCCATGGCGAACTCGAGCTTCTTCACGTACGCGCTCGAGGACGCGGCGGTCACATCCGCCGAGCCCATCCACGCCAGCGTCAGCCGCCTCGCCTTGTCGTACTCGAACACATCCCCCAGGGCGCTCGTCCCGCCGTAGCGCTCATACAGCCGGTCGTGGTTGGCGTCGTAGCCGTACTGCAAGTCCACGATGGTCGCCGGGCTGCTCGTCTCGTGCAGAATCCGCGACACCTCGCTGCGGTAGCCCGTGTAGGAGTACGTCGTGGTCGTGCCGTTCTCCAGGGTCACGTCCTTGCGCCGCGCGCCTGAGTACGTGAACGAGGCGATGGTGTTCGTGCCGTCGGTCACGGTCGCGAGCCGCTGGATGGCGTTCCACGTGTAGTCCAGGTCCAGCCCCGAGGGGTAGAGCTCGGCCACCTTGTTACCCGCCGCGTCGTAGGCCTTCGTCACGGTCTTCGTGTACGCCGTGCCGCCCACGTAGCTCTGCTTCTCCTCGTAGACGTACGACCCAAAGCCGTTGACGGCGTAGGTGTACTCGACCTTGTAGTCGTTGTCGGCAGCCTGCGTCATGCGCCCGAGGCCGTCGTAGGCAAACGTCTCGCCGGTCGTGCCTAGGAAGCCCGTGGCGCGCGTCACCGTCCGCGCCGTGCGGCGGTTGTTGGCGTCGTAGGTGTCGTCCATCACGTTCCCGGCCGGGTCGGTGGTCTTGGTGACGTTGCCGTTCACGTCCATCACGTAGGCGATGGTCTCCAGGTCCGGGTACTTCAACTCCGTAACACGATCCAGCGCGTCGTAGGTCCAGGTCGAGGTGTTCGCACCGTCGTCCTTGTGGGATGTCATCCGGTTGTTCTTGTCAAAGCCCCACTCGGTCACGATTGCGGCCGTGAACGTCTCGATCGGCGTGCCATAGGAGAGCGCCACTTCCTTCTTCGTCAGGCGTTGGTGCATGAATCCTACGGCCTCCCCCCCGTGCTGTCGATAGCCCGGTATCCCCACCGGAGCAGGCGCCATGCCGTCGAAGCGATCGAAGGTCCACCCCAAGT
>JAQBWE010000006.1 GCA_027625315.1 Planctomycetota bacterium | reverse complement strand
GAGCCCAGAGTCCTGCCCTTCCCATTCCTGCCGGCCGCCGGGCGGCCGTCGAGCGCTACCTCGACCTCATCGACTGACCCCTACGGAACCTCATGACCCAACCGAAGATCGGAGTCTGGTTCGTCGGCGCCTGTGGCGCTGTTGCGACCCTCACCAGCGTCGGCGCCCGCGCCGTCGCCCGTGGACTCAAGCGCCCCACCGGCCTGCTCACTCAGACGAAGTTGTTCGACGGGCTCGAGCTCGCCGCCCTGGACAGCTTGGTGTTCGGCGGCCACGAGATCCGCGACACGGATCTGCACTGCTCGGCCCGTGAGTTTGGCGAGCGGGCGGGCATCCTCGACTCGGCGCTCCTCACGGTGCTGCACCAAGACCTGCTCGCGATCGACCGCGAGATTCGCCCCGGCTACGTCGTGAACCCAACCCCCGCCGTCCGCGCACTGGCCGAAGAGGGCCGGGCCATCGCCGTGGCCAGCCCCCAAGGTGTCGTCGAGGGTGTGCAGCGGGACCTCGCGTCGTTCCGCGAGCGCCACTCGCTTGACACCGTGATCGTAGTGAACGTCTCGAGCACGGAGCCGCCGGGCAACCTGCCGATCGAGTTCGCCGACCTGAACGCGTTCCGCGCTCTGCTGAAGAGCCCGACGACGCGCGACGGCCTGACCGCTGGCGTGCTCTACGCCTACGCCGCACTCGACGCGGGCTGCCCCTTCATCAACTTCACGCCGTCCCCCGGCAGCACCATCCCGGCGCTCATGCAGCTGGCCGCCGAGCGCGGCCTCCCGCACATGGGGTCTGACGGCAAGACGGGCGAGACGCTCGTCAAGACCGCCCTCGCCCCGATGTTCTCGGGCCGTGCGCTCCGCGTGCTCTCGTGGGAGGGCTACAACATGCTCGGCAATCGGGACGGATTCGTCCTGAAGGACCCGAGCGCCCGCGAGAGCAAGACGCGCTCGAAGGACAACGCGCTGCGCCAGATCCTGGGCGACGACGAAACGCACTCGCGCGTCACCATCGACTACGTGCCGAGCCTCGACGACTGGAAGGTCGCGTGGGACTACATCCACTTCGAGGGCTTCATGGGCGCTCGCATGGCCATGCAGTTCACGTGGCAGGGCAACGACAGCGCGCTCGCGGCGCCCCTCGTGCTCGATCTCGTGCGCCTCACAGCGTTCGCCCAGAGCCAGGGCGAGGCCGGACTGATGCCCTGGACCGCCGGCTACTTCAAGAGCCCCGCCGGCGTCGAAGAGCAGAGCTTCGTCCGTCAGTTCCAGCTACTCGAGGCCTACGTGGCCAAGCACCGCGAGGCCGCGCGCGCTCGCAAGCACCGGTAGCGCGCCCCATGGATGGCGCGACACGACGCGCCCGACTCGCCACGGCGCGCCTGTACCTGATCGTCACGCCCCGCGCGGCGCCGATCGACGTGTGGGAGCGCCTTGAAACCGCGCTCCGCTCGGGGGCGATTGACCTGGCCCAACTCAGGCTCCCGGGCGCAACCGACGCTGAGTTGCACACCGCCGCGCAGCGCCTGCGCGCCCTCTGCCGCGCGGCGGACGTGCTCTGTGTGCTCAATGACCGGGCCGACCTCGCCGCCGCCTTGGAGTTCGACGGCGCGCACGTGGGACAGGCCGATACGGCGCCTGCCCTCGCCCGACGGCTGCTCGGACCCGACCGTCTGCTCGGGCTCTCCACCCACGGCCCCAGCGAGCTTGAGGCCGCTCGCAGCCTGGCGCTCGACTACGTGGGACTCGGGCCGTGCTTTGCCACGAGCAGCAAGCGCCTGGACCGTGCACCGGGCGGGGCCGAACTGGTCCGCCGCTCCCTCGCCTCGGCCGGGGATCTCCCGTTGTTTCCCATCGGGGGCATCACCGCGGCCAACGCGCCGGCGCTCATCGCCGCGGGGGCCGCGCCTCGCGGTGGGCGCGGGCATCTTGGATGCGCCCGACCCAGGCTTGGCGGCGCAAGAACTGCGCGGGGCGCTCGAACGAGCTCAGGCCAGCGAGTGATAGACGTGCTGGACGTCTTCGTCCTGCTCCAAAGCATCGACCATGGCCAAGACTTCCGCCTCCGGCTCGGCATCGATCGTGACGGGATTGAGGCAGACGTACTCGGTGCGTGAGGAACTCGGCGTGATGTCACGCTCCTCGAGTGCACGCTGCATGGCGCCTAGGTCCGTGAAGCCGCAGCGGATGACCAACTGGGCCTCACCCTCCTCGCTCTCGGACTCGCGCATCTCCTCGAGCCCGTGATCGATGAGGTCCAACTCGAGCTCGTCCGCGTCGAGGCCCTCGGCGGGCAGGCGAAAGACGCCCAGGCGCTGGAACTGGAACGAGACACTGCCGACGGAGCCCAGATTGCCGCCGGCCTTCTTGAAGCACGTGCGGACGTTGGCCACGGTGCGCGTGGGGTTGTCGGTCGCGGTCTCGATCAGGACCGCGATGCCGTGCGGCGCGTACCCCTCGTAGATGACCTCTTCGTAGTTCTCGCCCTCCTGCCCGCTTGCCCGGCGGATGGCGGCCTCGACCTTGTCCTTGGGCATGTTGGCAGCGCGCGCGTTCTGCATGGCGCGGCGGAGCGCCAGGTTCGCGTCCACGTTGGGGCCGCCAGCCTTGACGGCGATGGCGATCTCCTTGGCGATGCGGGCGAACTGGCGAGATACGCGGTCCCAGCGCGCGAACATCGTGGTCTTGCGCTTTTCGAAGATGCGTCCCATGGCCTAGTTCGACTCCTTCACGCCAAGCCTACGCGGCCGCGCGCGGTTCGGGGTGGTTCGACCCGTGGGAAGTGGAGCAGCGCGCCGGGGAAGCGGTACTCTTGGCTGTCGCGCGGGAGGAACCCATGTTCGAACCGGCTGGCCAGCTACCCCGGCTCGCGTTGCGCTGCGCGGTGGCCCTCATGGTCCTGTGCGCCGGCTCGGCCTCGCGGGGTGACGAGACGCAGGTGGCGGACCTCCTCCACCGGGCCCAGCACGTCGAGCGCATCGAGGGTGATGTCGAGGAAGCCGGGCGGCTCTACGTGCGCGTGGCCGAGCACGGCGACGCCACCCCGCCCCAGCGCGGCGCCGCACTCAAGGCACTGGCCCGAATTCACGCCACGGCCGGCCGCCCTGAGCAGGCCGAGTCGGTGTGGGACCGCATGGTCGCCGATGAGACGCTCGACGACCCCTTGCGCGACTGGGCCAAGCAACAGAAGGCGACCCATCGCCGGGTGGACGAAGGCGCGCTGTCGCAGTCGGAGCAGGACCGCGTCATGCGCGAGCGCATGCGCGAAGAGGTCATGCGCCGCATCGAAGGCTCGCTCGCGGCCGCCCGCGAGGCCCTGAACGCCGGACGGTTCGAGGAAGCACGGCGCAAAGCACTGGGTGCGCTCGCGATGGATGCCAAGAACGAGGAGGCCAACGCCCTGCTCGCGGCCATCGAAGCCCGCAGCCCGGACCGCGACGACATGTGGCGCCAGCTGCTGCAGCTCGTGGAGTCACAGGACGTGGTCGAGTACGACCGCTTGCGCGAAGATGTCGAGCGGCGTAGCCGCGCGGCGCGCGTGGCGCTCGACAAGAACGACTGGCGCGAGGCCGACTCGCAGTATCGCGAAGCGCTGCGACGCATCGACGAGTCCGGGTTCCTGGGGCTCGGCGGCACCGTCGATCCCCACAGCCTCGACGACCTGCGGGCGGGACTCCTGGTGTGGCTCCGACACACACACGAAGAAGGCCTGAAGACGGGCCTGTCCTTCGAGCCCGAGCCGCCCCTGCCCGACCTGGAAGCGCGCCAGGGAAGCCTGCGGGCGCGCACGCTGGCGCTGTTCTCGGACGTCATGCGCGCACCGCGCGACGGCGCTGAGCGCATCCACTTCTTCGAGTTCGCGCCGGAGCTCAAGCACGGTCGCGAAGCCCGGCGCTCCCTGGCGGCCACCTTCGCGAGCGGCATTGACGCGGCCCACGGCGACGGATCTCTGACGCGCGCACGCTGGGCTGAGCGGTTCATTCGCGAGCACATCGGCGCGGGCTGGACGGATCTCGAAGACGCGCCGCGCCCGTTCGCCTCGACGACACGGCGGCGCTTGCTCGTTCGGCTGGACCAGCACATCGCGGCAGAGTGCGGCGAGCGGGAACAGCGCCGCATCGCGAGCCTGCAGGGCGACTTCGTCGACACGCCGCCTGCCATGCGCATCGACGTCCAAATCTTCGCCGTCACCTCAGCGGGCGCGGTGGCGTCCTCCGACACCTTGCGGCTGAGTCCGGGACCGCGCGAGAGCGGCCTCGCCCACGTCGTCCACAATCAACTGCTCGCGACATCAGTGCGCGACATCGGTGCCCTCCCCGGCGTGGAGCACCTGGGTGGAGCGCGGCTCGCGGTGGACGGCCTAACGTCGTCCCTGCTCTCGTTCACGCACCTCACGGCGAATCACCCCGCCTACCGCGTCTTCCCCAGCGAGCCCTCGACCTTGACCGTGCGGGCTGATGAGGCCCGTTATGGCCTGTGGCTCGACTTGTACGTCGAGGACATGGCCGGCCGGCGCCATGGCCCCAATCGAACCCCCACCAGCGCCCTGTCGGTGGAGGCGCGGGTGCTACAGCCCGATCCGAGCGTGCCCTCGCACATCGTGCGCAAGCAGTCCGGCCCCCTGCCCTACACACGGCTGCCGCTATTTGCCGAGCGCCGCATCGAAGCCGACCGCTCCGTGCCGCATTTCGGAACGTTTGTGCTGCAGGGCCTGCCGAACCCGTTCCCCGCCTCCCGCGAGACCCATCCGGAGCTGCTGATTCTCGTCGGCACGACCCGTGAGGACACGCCCACGCCAGATCCGCCGCGCGTGGCACCCGGGGAGAGCCCGATCGTTCCGTCGGATGTCCTCGTCCGCGACTACCCCGTCGGCGCGCTCTCGATCGACGTGGACGACGAGTTCATGCCTGAGGCCTGGCCTGAGTTGGGCACGGTGAAGGACGGTGTCTCGGCGACCGATCGGCGTCGGCTGCGCGATCGCTATCTGGCCGACCTGCTGTTTGAGCTGAGCGGCATCGATCCCGAGGGCCCGGGTGGGCGCGACGCGATCGTGGTGCAGGATCATCGCGCGACCGGCACGCTGGGCGTCGACGGTCACGTGCGCCTGCAGCAAGCGCTCCGCCGCCTGGAATCACACGACAGCGACCTGTACCAGGTACGCATCCGAAGCGGCGTTGTCGACTCCACGCGCTGGCAAGGCTGGGTGACGCGCGAGGACGTTGTCCGCAACGAGAACGGCAACTACCAAGTGTCCGGCCCGGCGCGCGAGATGCTGGAAGACGAGTTCGCGACGCTGAGCGGCGAGGCCGGGATTTTCGCGGGCACGCGCGATCTTCTGGCGCGCGCCACGCAGCAGGTGGCGTTCGTTCAGTTGCGCTCGCGGGGCATCACCAAGGACCTCGAAGTTCGCAGCCTCACGGGCGACCGCATGCGCTACACACGCGTGGCGGGTACCGCAGAGGAGGGCCTAGTCGTCGAGGTGCGCCCCATGCTCGAGCGCGACGGTGGCCAGCGAATCGTCCGCGTTCGCGCCCGAGCCGCGCGCCTGCGCTCGATCGAGACCAAGCCGTACCCGCAGGCCGACCGGCCCGAAGCGATCTATGACGTCCCGCGCTGGCATCCCGGGAACGAGCCGACGCACAGTGACATGCGCGACATTGAGCTCCTCGGCGATGACGCGGCGCTGCTCATTCCCCTGCCGCTGCCGGGTGCGGAGTCCGACCGCGTCGTGCTGCTGGTCAGCGTCCGGCGCGTGCAGTAGCGCCGACGGCGACGCGCGGCGGCTCGGTCAGCGGTCGCGCTCGAACCAGGTCTGCAGGCATTTGCGCTCGATGCCGAACATCGTGTGCAGTTGAGAAGCCGCGTCGCCCCGGAGCGCGACATCCTCGCGCTGGCTCTCGTGCAGGATCTCGATCGTGCCGGGCCGCTCTCCGTAGCGCAGGATGCGATCCCCCACGCGCCGGGCGATGCGCAGCGGCCGTGGACGGCCGCGGAAGAACGAGGCTAGCCATGCCTGCCGGAAGCTCTGCGGCGGAGCCGGCATGGGGATGATCGAGTAGATGGGCCGCGCGCCGTCAGGGCCCAGCGGTGCTTCAAATGCATCGGGGCCGCCCGCCGACTCACGCTCGCCGCAGTGCATGCGCAACGTGAGCGTGAGGGTCGGACCGCAGCGTGGCTCCAGACACGCCCGACCGAGCGGGTCCTCTAGGACGCCGCCGGGACGCACAGGCACGGGCCCCGACATGAGCAAGGCGGGGTCATAGAGCAGCGGCCCCGTGTCGACATAGAGCACGACGGCCGCGTGGGCCTGCTCGGTGACGAGGTTGTAGCCCAGCGTGCACTCCGCCCGGAGTCCCGCACCGCGCATGAGGTCGCGCAAGGCGTAGGCCAGCGAGAAGCCCGTACCCCCGAGGCCTTGGCCTTGGTTGTCGCGCAGCAGTCGATCGGTAGCGCGCGGCCAGCGCTCGGGCTCGTCGGGCTGCTCGGCGATGGCGAGGTTGTCGGAGAGATTCTCGTAGGGGACGCGCTCGAGGAAGCGTGCGTACAGCACCTGCGCCCGCTCAGCCTCAGGGCACGACGCCAGGGCCTCCGGATCGAGCCCAAGCAACTTCAGCCGATGGGAGGTAATGACATCCACGTGGGCATGGCCCCCGCGTGCGGGCGGCCAAGCGCTGAGTCTACCCCGGAGTGCTGTCGCGATCCTCGCCGCCGACCGGAACGGCCTCAGGCTCAGCCACCCAGGCCCGCCGCCCGAAGAGCCCGAGCACCCAGGGCAGGGCGCGCCAGACGAACCAGGCGACGAGCGCCCCCACCGTGAGGCCGGCCAGCACGTCGCTCGGCCAGTGCACGCCCGCGTAGACCCGGGCGACGGCGACCAGCAAGGCATAGACGCAGGCGATCACACCCAGGAACCGGCACGCGAGCAGCATAGTCAGCGCGAACACGCCGGCGCTAAGCGCATGCCGGCTCGGCATGCCGCTGCGCCGCGAGACGTGACCGCGCACGACGACGGCCTCGGGATGTGCGGCGCAGGTCGCGATCTCTGCTGACGTGGACAGCACCGTCTCGGCTGCACGACCCGGACGCAGCCTGTGGTGCGCGGACCACGCGAGGCCGGCGATTCCCATGCAGAGACCGTAGCCAACAAGCGCCGTCAAGAACACGCGCCGACCGCGGCGGGCATCGATGAACCACAAGAGCGCAATGCCCACGAGCATCACGACGACACCCACGATCGCACGCTGCAGCGTGAGCAGGATGGCGTCCGCCCACGGGCTGCTTAGGCCACAGTTGATCGCATGCAGCCACTCGGTCTCCCACGCCGCCGCCCCCAGCTGGGTCAGGTACGAACCCATCAGAGCGCCGACTCGGCGAGGGCCGCCGGGACGGCAGCGAACAGGGCGCCGTAGCCCAGCGTGGCCGGCAAGGGATAGGCGCGAAAGCGCGGGTGAGCGAAGTCCTCTGTCGCCTCGAACCCTGGCAAGGCCCGACAGACGCCGATGTGGCGGGCGGCGAGCGGCTTGCCCAGGGCCAGCGCATCGAGCATCGCGAAGCCCAAGGACTCGTCGCGCGAGAAGCAGACGTAGCCGGCGCAGTCCGCGTACAGGTCGTAGAGCTGAGTCTGACTCGGGGCCTCAATCAACTCGACCCCGTCGACCGCGGCGGCCGCCAAGTTGCGCCGACAGGCTGCGTGCAACTTGCGGCTCCGACCTCGCCACGAGCTCAGGTCGTAGGCCCAGACGAGCCGCTTGCCGGCGCCGCCGACAAACGCCGGCACGTGCTCGCTGCCCTTGATGGAGCCGTAGGGGTTAAACACGGTGAGATAGTAGTCGCCCGTCACTCCGGCTTCGGTGCGCGCCATTGTGGGCCGCGGGTCCGGCATGGCCACGACATGGGGACGCGGGAGGGCATCCGCTCGCGGGGCCTCGCAGTGCAAGACGTCGGTGATCTCAAGCCACTTGCGCTTGCGATCCAGGTCCAAAACGACGCGGGGCGCGGACAGGGCGCGCAGGCGCGGGATCCAGCGTCGGCGCGCCAGTCCCGCACCGATCACATAGACGAAGTCCCAGGCCGCCTCGGCGAGCTGCGGTCCCCAGGCGCGCTCAGGCAGTACCCGCACCGTGTCGTCCGAGGCAATCGAGAACGGCCCCTCGGGGAACACGTCGCGCACGACAAGCGTGCAGGTGAACCCCGATGTCCGCACCCACTCAGCGAAGCAGCGCGTGATGCGCTCGACGCCCCCGATGCCTCCGGAGAACGGGCCCACGAAGAGGATCCGACCGCGCGGACCCGGGGGCAGCGGCGCGGCTGCATCTCCACGGGGTCGGCGAAGGCCAGCGAACATGGCGCGCGGTACTCCTCGTGCGTTGCGCGCAGTCTCTCAACACGCCGCCGCACCCGCAAGGACGGCGGGCGCCGGGGCGCGCTTCGGATCACGCGAGTCGGAACCGGACCTCGACGGTCGTACCCTGGCCCGGCTCGCTCGTGAGCTGGATCCGCGCCGAGTGCGCTTCCGCGTAGCGCTTCACGAGTGCGAGCCCGATGCCCACGCCGGGCGCTTGGCGCGTCATTTCGTCGCCCGCCCGCTGGAACGGCTCGAACACGATCTTGCGCGACTTGGGGTCGATGCCGATGCCGCGATCCGCCACGGACAGAATCACGCGCTCGCCCTCGCGCCGGACCCCGACCGTGACCTCCTTGGTCGTGGCGCGCGCGCTGTACTTGATGGCGTTGTCCAGCAGGTTGAGAATCATCGGGCGCACGAGCCGCGGATCGAAGGCAAACTCGGGCACGTCGGCGCCAAGATCCATGCTGAGCGCCACGCCCGCCTGATCCGCCTTCACACTCATTAGGGCGACGGCGCCGCGGACGGCCTCGCGCAGATCACCGGGCTGCGCATTCAACTTGGCCACGCCGCGCTCCAGCGCCGCCAGGTCCAACACCTGCTCGACGAGATGCCCGAGTCGCTCGGTCTCTTCGAGAATGCGCTCCGCATACGTGTCGGCCGCCTCGGGACTGGTGACCCAGCCCGCCCGGAGCATGTCGGCATACATGCGAATGCCCGTCAGCGGCGTCTTCAGCTCGTGCGTGATGGCCGCGATGAAGTCCTCCTTGCGCTGGGCCAACACGACCTCGCGCCGCACGCCCCGAATGAGCACAAAGAACCCGACGACGACAACAAAGACGAGCCCTGCCACCAGAAACAGGTAGCGCGCGCGGGCCGCCCGCCAGTGCGCTCGGGCAATCGAGAGGTCGGCGCGCGCGGCGAGCTCGAGCTCCGGCGAGAAAGGCGAGTCGCCACCGCCTGGCAGCGCCGACACGCCCGTAGATTCGGCGTCGATCGCGCTGGACAGCGACCTCGTGAAGACGCTCCTCCCTCCAACGACAGCCAGTTGGTCGCCGCGCACGATCTGCGAGGCGCCGATGGTCTCCCAGCGACTGGGGAACAAGGGCCGCGGGTCGATCACATAGCCCTGGATCAGCCAGCGATCCTGCTTCACTTCGCGCCACTCGGTCAGGTCGGCAGGGATCCAGACAATGCGCCAGGCGATGAGAGCCGGCCCGGGAACCTGCTTGGCGCGCGCCAGGTAGCGAAACGGCGAGTACCGCACCGTGATCTCGTCCTCACGTGCCCGCCGGTTGAAGTTGTCGAGGTACGGGAGCTCCGAGACCTTGGCGCCTTTGCGCTGGAGCTCGATGTCTTCCTGGAGTGCGCCGCGCTCCTCGTTGGCGGCCACGACACGCTGCGAGTAGTTCGCCTTACGACCCCGTCCCATGCGCAGGTCAACGTCGGCGGGCGCGCGCCGCAGACGCTCGCTGAGCGCCGCGCCATACGCGCCAGAGAGCTCCTCGATCAGCCCCGCGGCGCTCTCGGGAAACACGTCCGGGCGGTGGTAGATGCGCTTGCCGTGCAGTTCCCAGCTGAACCAGCCGCGGACGCGCGAATCGACGGACGGACGGTTCAACTCCGTGTGCTGAAAACCAAGCTGCGCGGCGACCTGCTCCTGCGGCATGTACTCGCGCTGGAACTGGTAGTAGTCCCGCCCCGTCTCCACGGCTTGAATGCGCTCGAGCTCGATCGCGGCGTCGTTGATGCGGCGCGTGAGCAGCTCCTGCGCCCCACGGTGCATGTCGCGGACGCGGAAGGCCTGCTCGTTGGCAAGGCTCTCCCAGCCGAGCACACAGAACCCGATAGCGGGCCCCAGGAGGAGCAGCGCAAAGACCAGGAGCGGTCGGCCGAGTACGCCGCGTCTTCGGCGCCGGTTCTTGGCTACCCGCCCCACCGATAGCCCTTCCCGCGGACGGTCTTGATGATCATCGGGTCCGACGGGTCCAGCTCGATCTTCTTGCGCAGTGCCGCCAGCGTGTTGTCGACGGTCCTGGTCTCGACGTTGGCGGTGGGGTACTTCCAAACCTCAAGCAGGAACTCATCACGCGTGACGACGTTCCCGCGATGGGCGCGCAAGTAGCTGATGATCTCGCCTTCGCGCGGCGTCAAGATGAACTCCTCATCGCCGCGATGCGCCTCCAGGCGCCCGAGGTCGAAGCGCATGCCGTTGAGCTCGAACACTTCGCCATCACCGCGCTCGCGTCGCGTGCGCCGAACTTGCGCGTCGACACGCGCGACAAGCTCACGAATGGCGAACGGCTTGGTCACGTAGTCGTCCGCGCCGAGCTCGAGGCCCTGGACGCGATCGTCCTCGGCGCCCTTGGCCGTGAGCATGATGGTCGGCAGCCGCGACCCGCCCTCGCGCAGCTCCTCCATGACCTCGTAGCCGCTCTTCACGGGCAGCATGAGATCGAGCAGCATGACGTCGTACGCCCCGCGCCGAGCCATGGACAGTCCCCGCTGACCATCGGCGGCGACGTCGACCTCGTAGCCCTGGAAGCGCAGGGCCTCAGCCAAGCCTTGAGCCAGCATCGGCTCGTCCTCGACGATCAGGACGCGGGGTTTTTCGACGGGCATGAACTTCCCCCGAGAGGCACTAGCGGCTGGGATCCACGATACGCAGGATCGTCCCTTGCACCTCAAGGAGCAGCGGCCCGGCCTGCGCCAAGCGTTCGTTTTCCTCGGGGGATGTGTTCTGCAGCAATGCGAAGAACGGCTCGGACCAGCGCTCGATGGAAGCCTCATGCGGCTCCGGGACATCTGCGAGCACATCGACCCAGCCCAGGGCGGGGCCGCGGAAGTGGAACGTCCGGTTGCCTACGTGCCGCACACAGGTCCACTCGATGCGCTCCACGTCGCGCTCGTCCGCGGTGGACTGCCAGGCGCCCGGGTTGGGCCCAACCCGCTGCGCACCGCGCCTCTCGGCCTGCCCCTGGGCCTGGGCGAGTCCCGAGCCGCCGGTCGCGTTGGCCAGCAACTCGACGAGCCGCGCCTCGACGCGCTGACAGTGAACATCGGCGGGCGCCGCGTTGCAGCAGGTCTCCTCAGCCAGGAAGGCCGTGTACTCGGTCAAGATCCCGAACCGAATCGAGAGTCGTACGATCTCTGTGAGTACGGACTGCGAGTCGGCGGCGTGCAGGCGGATCGCATCAACCAACGTCGCGATGCGGCGCGCGGCCCACACCCGCGCCGGGAAATCGCTGCGCAGGCCCTCGCCGCGGCGCGCGGCGGTGCGCGTGTAGTGAAACTCGTGCTCGAAGGTGCCGCCCTGTCCGGAGAGGACAACCTCGACCGGCCCACCGCTCGCATAGCGACCCGCGACAGCCAACTCGCCGCCCGCGTACAGATCGGCGAGCTTGGCGCCCATGTCCTCGCTGATCGCCATGCCGGGCGCGGTCAGCTCGACGTTGCGCAGTACGGGTCGACGAATCCGTGCGTGCAGCGCCGCGACGGCGTCTTCGACACTCTCGCGCGGCCGGACGAACGCGGGCGCGCCGCCGCTCTCGAGCGCGAGGCGCTCCAGGAGCATGGCGTCCACGTCCACCCCAACGCCGAGCGCGAACACGCGCGCCTGGGACTTGGCGTTCGCGGCGCGCACGGCAGCGAGCAGGCGCGCAGGATCGGTTTCTCCGGCGGTCGGACGTCCGTCCGTCACGAGCATGATGGCGTCGTGCGGCTCACCTTGCGGACCGACAACCCTTGGCGTCGCACCCGGAGCGAGGGCGGCGTTCAAGGCGCTGGCCATGTCGGCCGCCCCGCCTGTCCGCAGACCCTCAAGGAAGGTCCGCGCGGCGGCGCGCGCTTCGTCCGTAGCCGGCTGAGGCGCGCTCCAGAGCGGCGTGACGGCGTCCTGGAACGCGATAATGTTGACCAAGTCACTCGGCGCGAGGCTCGCGACGATCCGCTGGAGGGCGGCGCGTAGCCCCTCGAACTTGGCACCGGCCATGGAGGCGGACGCATCGACGACAAAGGTCAGGGACTGCGGCGCCGAGCGCTCGCCCTGGCCCAGGCTCGGCGCGGCCAACATCAGGAAGTACCCGCGGTCTTCCGTCGCGGGCCAATGCGTGAGCAAGGTGAGCCCCACCTCGCCCCGCGTCGTGCTCCAGAACAGAGAGAACCGTGGCGTCGCGGCGCAACAGGCGCCCTCGTAGCGCAGCGTCGCATGATTGCGATCGCCGCGTGTGATCTCCACATCGTGGGTCGGACAGTGCAGGGGCCCTAGCGGCGCCACGCTCGTCACATTGACGCGCGCGACAAACTCCTGGACGGCGTGGAGGGGGCAGGTGAACTCGGTCAGCGTGGCGTCGACGCCCAGGGCCTGCCGGTAGGTGAGCTCGATCTCTGTGCTGGCACCGGCGGCCAGCGAGGGCAACGACACGCGGTAGGCACCCGAGCCCAAGTGGCGAATCAACGCGGGGTCCTTGCGGCGCTGCAGGTCGGCGGTCAGGGCAGCACGCGCGGCCTCACCGCGCAGGTGGACACCGGCCAACACCTGGGTGCCCTGGCGGACCTGGACATCGGAGACCATCGCGTCGGGGAGGACGGGAAAGACAAACTCACTCGCGAGGGCCGTGTCCCCGTCGTTGCGGAACCGGTGCACGAGGCGCACCGACGCGCTCGGTCCCTGGATGTCGGCCTCGAGGGTCAGCCGCTTCAGACTCCAAGCGGCCGCCTCGGAGCCGGCGGGCACGAGCACGCCCCCCGCGGCGGCGGTGCGCGTCCCACCCAGGCCCGAGGTGGTCGCCAACGCGGCGGCGCCAAGCGCGAGGCAGAGCGCCAGCGTCCGGCGTGAGGCGAGCCACGGGCGAGGCCATCGGGAGGAACGGGTGCGCTGAACCAAAGGAGGCGTCTCCGGCGTGAGTGTCGGCGCGCGCCGGGGGACTCAGGCGCAAAGATCATGCACAAAGGCCAATCCGCCATAAACCACTATAGCTCAAGATGTTGGATCGATCTGACCCCCGTGCGCCGCGAGCACGAAGGTGACCGGGCCGTCGCCGACGAGCGCCACGGCCATGGTCGCCCCGAAGCGGCCGGTCTGCACGGGGGAGCCGGTCGCGGCCAGCCCGCTGGCGACGGCCTCAACCAGGGTCTCAGCCACCGCGGGCTCGGCGGCCCGGCCGAATCCGGGACGGTTGCCCTGACGGAGCGAGCCGAGGAGCGTGAACTGGCTGACCACGAGCCAGGCCCCGCCCACTTCGGCCAGGGTGAGGTCCATCGGCGTGCGCCCAGGGAAGAACCGCAGGGCCGCCAGCTTGCGGACCATGGCGGCGGCATCGGCCGGTGTATCGCCGCGCTCGACGCCGACGAGTAGTAGAGCGCCCGGCCCGATTGCACCCACGAGCTCGGCGTCCACCATGACGCTGGCCTCGCGCACCCGCTGGAGAACAACCCGCATGCGCGCAAGATACCCGCCCTCCGCACTCGCCGCAGCGGCTGGCGCGTCGTCGGGTGCGTCGTCGGGTGCGTCGTCGGGCGCGAACGCCCGTGAGCCCGTGCCGCCCAGGCACGCGTCGGCATAGACTCCCCGCATGAGCGTGCCGCCTACTTCTGCCCAGAACCCGGTTACGCGCGCGGAGCTCGAGGAGCGCGAGGAGGCCCTGCTCGGCCCCTACGCCCTGCGGTGCCGACTCTCGCAGGGGCGCGTGCACGCCGAGCCCGAGCACGACTACCGCACCTGCTACATGCGAGACCGCGATCGCATCATCCACGCCTCGGCCTTTCGGCGGCTGGAGTACAAGACGCAGGTGTTCGTGAACCACGAGGGCGACTACTACCGCACGCGCCTCACCCACACCATGGAGGTGGCTCAGATCGCCCGAACGGCGGCGCGCGCGCTTCGACTCAACGAAGACCTCACCGAGTCGATCGCCCTCTCCCATGACCTCGGGCACGGCCCCTTCGGGCACAAGGGTGAGGACGTCCTGCGGGATCTCATGGCGGACCACGGTGGGTTCGAACACAACGCGCACGGCCTGCGCGTGGTCGATCTGCTCGAGCACCGCTATCCGCGCTGGCGCGGCCTGAACCTCACGTACGAAGTGCGCGAGGCCTTCGCCCTGCACAGCCCCAAGGACACGACGGGCCTCGGGTTCACGAAGGGTCGTCAGCCGTCGCTCGAAGCGCAGTTGGTCGACGTGTGCGACTCCCTCACGTACGTCGCGCACGACGTCGATGACGGCATCGCCTCCGGCCTCGTCACGGTGGCGCAGCTCGCCAGCGACGGCCTGTGGGGCGAGCACTGGGAACACGCCCGCGCGGCTGATCCGGAGCTTCCGCCTGATCTGCAGGTCCTCACGACTGTGAAGCGCCTCATCGATGCGGGTGTGACCGACCTCGTCGAGTCGACGCGTCAGCGAATCCTGGAATCGGGTGTCGACTCGCCGGCGGCCGTGCAAGCCCACGCACGCCGCCTCGTTGGCTTCTCCGAGCCGATGCACCGCCGCCAGCGTGCACTCTCGCGCTATCTGTACGAGCACTTCTACTGCCACCCCCGCCTCATGCGCATGGGGGCGCGCGCCCGGCGCATCCTGACCGCGCTCTTCCGCGCGTATTGCGCAGAACCACGCATGTTCGATGCGCGCGGACGCGCGTGGGCTGAAGAGGTCGGCTTGGAGCGCGCCATCTGCGATCGCCTCGCCGCCATGACGGATCGTCAGGCGCTGGACGAGTACGCGTCTTCGTAGGCGCTCACCTCCCATACGCGGCTACGCCGCGCATGGGGTGGTCAGCGTGGCGCGGCGGCCGTAGCCTTGCGTTTCGACGAAACGGAGCCCGACGCGCGTGGACACGCCTGCACCGACATCGACCCGCCGCTCAGGGAAGGAGATCCGGACCCCCGCGGTACCGACGCCTGTGCCCGCCGCAAGCGCGGACGGCACGCACGATCTCAAGGCGCCGGAGTACTACCTCAACCGCGAGCTCACGTGGCTCAACTTCAATTTTCGTGTGTTGCAAGAGGCCGCGGATCCGCGCACGCCGCTCCTCGAGCGCGTCAAGTTCCTCTCGATCGTGAGCTCGAATCTCGACGAGTTCTTCATGAAACGCATCGGCGGCCTGAAGCAGCAGATGGGCGCCGGCGTACTCGAGCGCACGCCGGACGGCCGGACGGCGCGGCAGCAAGTCGAAGAGAGCTTGGCACTCGTTCGCAAACTGGAGGCCCGGAAGCGGGACGTGTTTGTCGAGGTGTATCGCACGCTCCGCCGCCACGACATCCGGCTGGCTGCTTTCGATGACATCGCGCCGGAGGCGCGCGAGGGACTGCGCGCGCACTTCCTTGAGAACATCTACCCCCTGCTCACGCCCCAGGCGACGGACCCGGCTCATCCGTTCCCGTTCATTTCCAACCTCTCGCTGAACCTCCTCGTGGCGCTGCGCCACACGGACGGCGCCGTGGCGCCCCTCGCGCGCGTCAAGGTGCCCATCGGGGCCGACACACCACGCTTCTTAACCGTCGGCACGGGCAACACGTTCGTGCCGATCGAAACGGTCATTGCCGGAAACCTCGACATTCTGTTCCCCGGCATGGAGGTCGAGAGCGTGGCCTACTTCCGGGTCACACGCAATGCGAACACAGAAACGTCCGAGGAGCATGCCGACGACTTGCTCGCGATGATTGAGTCCGAGCTCCGCGAGCGGCAGTTTGCTCCCGTGGTCCGCCTTGAGGTCTCGCGCGGGATGGACGCCCATCAGCGCGGACGCCTGACGGCGGAACTGGGACTCGATGAGGCTGCCGACGTGTTCGAGGTGGACGGGCTGCTCGGCCTGCGAGACTTGCTCGAGCTCTACCGCATCGAAGCGCCCGAACTGCGAGACGCGCCCCATCACCCCGTGGATCACCCGCTCTTGGCGACCGCGAAGAGCGTGTTCCACGCGACCCGCGAGGCGCGCTTTCTGCTCTTGCACCACCCCTACCAGGCGTTCAGCACGTCGGTCGAGCGACTCCTCCAAGAGGCCGCGCGCGACCCCAAGGTGCGCGCCATCAAGATGACGCTGTACCGAACGTCGTCGCAGACGAAGGTCATCGACCATCTTGCAATGGCAGCGCGCAACGGCAAACAGGTCGCGGTGGTTGTGGAGCTCAAGGCGCGGTTCGACGAGGCGGCCAACCTCCGCTGGGCCAGCCGACTCGAAGAGGCGGGCATCCACGTGACGTACGGTGTCGTCGGCCTCAAGACTCACTGCAAGTTGATCCTCGTGGTGCGCCAGGACTACGACGGCATCCGCACGTATGCGCACGTTGGCACGGGCAACTACAACGCCGTGACGGCGCGCAGCTATTCAGACATCGGCCTGCTTACGAGCGACGAGCGCATCGGCCGCGAGGTGGTCGAGCTATTCAACTACCTGACCACAGGCTTCAAGCCCAAGCGCGACTACGCGAAGCTGCTGCCGGCGCCGAAGATGCTCAAGCCAGCCCTCCTCCAGAAGATCCAGCGGGAGGCGGACCTCCACACCCCGGACAGTCCAGGACTGATTCGCATCAAGACCAATGCGCTGGAGGACATCGAGGTCACGCGAGCGCTCTACCGAGCCGGCATGAAGGGTGTGCAGGTCGAGCTCATCGTGCGCGACACGTGCCGATTGCGGCCCGGCATCCCGGGCCTATCGGACAACGTACGCGTGATTAGCATCGTGGGGCGCTTCCTCGAACATGCACGCCTCTTTCACTTCCGCAACGGCGGCGCGGAGGAGTGGTTCCTGGGCTCGGCCGACTGCATGCGCCGAAACCTCGAGAGCCGCGTCGAGACGATGGTGACCGTGGAGGATCCGGCGCTGCGCGAGGAGCTGCGGTACTTCTTCGATCGGCAGTGGGAGGATCGGCGCTCCGCCTGGGATATGTGCGGCGATGGCAGCTACGTCCAGCGCCGCCCCACCAAGCGCGCGCACACGAGCAGCCAGACGACCATGATGGGGTGGGCGGGCAAGCGCTTGCGCGAAGCGATGCGGCTGCGCAAGCGCAAGCCTTCCGGCCCAGGTCGCGCGCCCTAGCCCGCCGCATCGGGTAGCATCGCCGCCCCGTGGCCTCCATTCGCTTCACCCCTCACCTGCGTCGTTACTTCGACCTGCCCGACACCTGGGAAGTCGAGGGACCAACGACGGTCGCCGAGGTGATCCGAAAACTGGACGCGGGCTGGCCGGGCCTGGCCTTCTACATCACCGATGAGCGCGGCTACCTGCGCCAGCACGTCGCGGTGTGGGTGGACGGGCGCCAAGTACGTGACCGCATGACTCTGGACGAGCCCGTAGGGCCCGATGCCAAGGTCGACATCTTGCAAGCACTCTCGGGAGGATAGGGCCATGGCGACGACGAACGACCGCATCCTGCTTGGCACGCGCAAGGGCCTCATCGAGGCGCGGAAGACAAACGGTGCCTGGCGCCTCGGGCCGGCCGCGCTCCCGGGCCAGCCCATCGCCTACGCCATGCGCGATCCGCGCAACGGCTCGGTGTGGGCCTCGATCGACCACGGCCATTGGGGCGTCAAGCTGTCGCGGCGCACCACCGACGCCGGCGAGTTCGCCGAGGTCGAGGCGCCGAAGTACCCGGAGAGCACGGGCGCCGCCGCGAAGTACTACTGGGTCCTGGCTGCGGGGCACGCCAGCGAGCCCGGGACGTTCTGGGTCGGAACGGAGCCGGGCGGCCTCTTCGTCACGCGCGACGACGGCGCGACGTGGGAGCTCAACGAGCCGCTGTGGGCGCTCTGCAAGGAGCATCAGTGGTCGGGGGGCGGCCGCGAGGGTGCGGGCATCCACTCGATCCTCATCGACCCGCGCGACGCCAAGCACATGCACGTAGCCGTCTCGTGCGCCGGCATCTGCGAGACGCGCGACGGGGGTGCGACTTGGCGCTACGTCAACAAGGGCCTGCGCATGGACTACTGGCCTGCTGAAGAGCAGAACAAGGAGTACGGCTTCGATCCGCACTTCGTGGCACTCGCGCCGTCGGCTCCCGATGTGCTCTGGCAGTCCAACCACTGCGGCGTCTACCGCTCCGCGGATGGCGCCAGTACGTGGACGGAAATCTCGGAGAAGCCGCACGCGTACTTCGGCTTCCCGATCACGCCGCATCCTCGCGACGCGAACCGCGCCTGGATCGTGCCCATGCACAGCGACCAGAACCGAACGACCTTCGACGGCCGGCTGTTCGTCCTGCGCACCGACGACGGCGGCAAGACCTGGCGCGAACAGTCCCAGGGCCTGCCCCAGGAAGGCGCCATGGACTTTCCGTACCGCCACGGCATGGACGCGAGCGCAGATGGGGAGACCCTGGCGTTCGCCACGACGTCCGGCAACGCGTACGTGAGCGAGAACGGCGGCGAGAGTTGGCAGACCCTGTCCAACAACCTGCCCCTCGTCTACTCGCTCCGCTTCGCCTGACCGGCATGGCCACGCAATCGACCGACGGTCCGCTCCGGCGGATCGTATGCCTCACCGAGGAGCCGACGGAGATCCTCTACGCGCTTGGCGAAGGCGAGCGGGTTGTGGGCATCAGCGCGTGGACCGAGCGACCGCCGGAAGCCCGCACCGATAAGCCGATCGTGAGCGGGTTCACGGGCGGCAACGTCGAGAAGATCTGCGCGCTTGAACCTGACCTCGTCATCGGGTTCTCCGACATCCAGGCCGAGCTCGCCAGCAAGCTGATCGCCCGCAACCAGCAGGTGCTCATCTTCAATCAGCGCTCGCTCGCCGAGATCTTGGACGTCATCCTCGTGCTGGGCCGCATGGTGGGTCGCGAGGCCCGCGCCCTCGAGCTCGTCGCCGCCTACCGAGCGACGCTGGAGGCCACCCGCGCTCGCCACGCCGACGGACCGCGTCCGCGCGTGTACTTCGAAGAGTGGCCCGACCCGCGCATCAGCGGCATCCGCTGGGTCAGCGAGCTCATCGAGATCGCCGGCGGCGTGGACATCTGCGCGGCGCGCTCCCACGGCAAGCTGGCCAAGGAGCGATTCGTCACCGACGCCGAGGTGTTCGCCGCTGCGCCGGACGTCATTGTCGCGAGCTGGTGCGGCAAGCCCGTGGACATGGCCGATTTCGCCCGCCGGCCCGGCTGGGACGCCTTGCCGGCGGTCCAGCAGGGGCGCATTCGCGAGATTCCGAGCGCGTTGATCCTCCAGCCAGGCCCCGCCTGCCTGACCGCGGGGCTCGCGGCGCTTGAGCGTGCCATCCACGAGGCGTGAGCGGCGCGGGTTCCGGTACTCTCCAGGGCATGCCCAAGCTCGCGCTTCTGATCCTCGTTCTGGCGGCGGCGGTGCTCGCCGCAGTGCTCGTCCTCGACCAAGGCGCCGAGGACGAGGGCGGCTACGAGTACGCCGACGACTATCTCACCGAGGAAGGTGATCCCGAGCTGCGCACGAGCCCGGGCGCCGGGCCGCGCGATCGGTCCGGCGGGGCGAAGAAGGACAACGATGCCGAGACGCGCGAGCCGCCCCGCGGCGGCAACGTCCGCTACCTCGCCGGCACCGTGACCGATGCCGCGACAGGCAAGCCGGTCGCCGGCGCGGCGCTCCGAGCGGAGCACGCGACCTCCCCGTGCCCGCGCCTGCCCTTCCATCTGCGCCGCATCCTGGAGGGTGACGGCATCTCAGCCCCCGGTCCCGCCACCCAGCTGGGCGGCGCCACCTCCGACGCCGAGGGGCGCTTCACGTGGACGGTCGGCGATGTACGCATGCTCAGGGACCGCCACGACGTCTTCGTCACTGCGGCGGGCTACGTCCCCTACGCGGCGTGCCAGCCCACCATCGGCGAGGAACTCGTCGTCAAGCTCACGAAGGCCATTCCGCTTGCCGTCGAAGTGACCGACAGTGCGGGCCGCCCGATTCCCGGCGCCACTCTCGAAGCGCGCCCCGCCCCCACCCAGGCCCAGCCCGTCGGCCACACAGGTGTTGGCGCCTGCGACGAGAATGGTCGCGGCTCCATCGATGGCTTGCTGCCCGGACTGATCGTGCTCCGGGTCGACCATCCCGCTTGGATGCCGCTGGAAACGGAGCCGTTTGATCCCGCCGCCGAGCGCACGAAGCGCGTGCAGCTCCTGCCGGCGCTACGGCTCACCATGCGGATTCGCTCCGATGACGGCACGAGCATCAGCAATCCGACTCTGGCGTGGCGCACCGACGGCACGCCTCCGCGGGAGGATCTCCAGATTCTCTTCGTCCGCAACAACGGCCCCGAGAACGAGCCGACGGCGGAGGTCATCTCCCGCCCCGTGCGCGTCCCGTGCGAGCACCGCAACGTACACCTCGAAGTGAAGGCCGATGGCTTCGCGGCCTGGCGCGCGACCGAGCCTGTGCCGGTCGTCGGTGGCGAGCGCGAACTCATCGCCGTGCTCGCACGCGACATCGGCCTCGGATCGCTCGAGCTGCAGTTCATCGATCCAGAGGGTCAAGCGGTGAACTACAGCGAGCTGGGCGGCGCGCTCCCCAGCATCCTGAGTCTCAGCGGAGCCGACGTGGGCTCCCTCGTGCTCCAGGGCGGCACAACGCTCTCGTTTCCGTCGATGCCGGCCGGTCGCTACCGCATCGGCAAGCGCACGGCCCTGTACGCGCCCGCCGAAGTCGACGCCGAGGTGCGCCTGGGTGAGAAGACGGAGCTGGAGGTGCGCCTACGCCCCGCGGCACGCCTGCGGGTGCAGTTCACGGCCGACACGGAGCACATGGTCGCCTTCCGACTGCTGCGTGGCTCCGACGTCCTGCACGCCTTCGCCCTGTCGGAGGACGGCACCCCCGTGTCCGTGAGCTCGGATGGTGCGGAGCCCGTCCCGCTCTCTGCCCGCGGCGGCGCGGGCGCGCTGCTCGGTGGCCTGCCCGCAGGCTCCTGCACGATTGAGGTCACGAGCCCTGAGCTCGTGGGCGGCCCGCGCACCGTGCAACTTCAGGAAGGCTCAACAACCGAGGTCGAGATCGAAGTCCGCTCGCGCTGAGGGCTAGTTGCGGGCGTTAGAGAGGGTAGATGCGCAAGGTCCTGCTGATTCTCGCCGCTTTCCTGCTCGTCGCCACCACGGCCGCGCGCGCGGACGACGAGAACGACGCCGAGGCCAAGGCCGCCATGGCGCGCAAGAAGGCGGACATCATCTTCCAGGCCCGCGTGCGACGTGCCATTGGTGCCGGGGCCCACTGGATCGCGGAGCGGCAGAAGCACGACGGCTCGTTCGAGCTGTCCGACAACCCACGCGACGGGCCGTTTCCCGAGAGCCGGCACGGGTTCGGCGTCTCGGTCCTCTGCCTCTACACGCTGGCGGACTGCGGCTACGACGCAGACCATCCGGTCGTCAAGAAGGCGCTTGCGCATGTCCGCAAGCGCTACCGCTCCTTGCTGAAAGGCGACCACTGGCCGCAGGCCTCGGCCTACACGTTGGCCCTGCTGGTGCTGGGCCTGCACACCCTGTTCGTGACGCCCGAGGCGCGCGACGCCGCCGTGGAGCGCGATCGTTACGGAAAAGACAAGCGCGACGCCAAGAACCCGTGCGGCTACCCCACGTGGGTGCGCGCGGCGATCAAGGAGATCCTGGACTGGTTCATGGAGAACCAGGCTGAGACGGGGCTCTTCCGCTACCCCGCCGGCTTCAACATGGGCACACGCCCGCCGGCCATGCCGGGAGGCCCGCCCGCGAGTCACTTCGGCGACGAGGACCTCTCGAACACGCAGTACGTGCTGCTTGCCCTCTGGGCCGGCTCGCGCTGCGGCTACGTGGTTTCGCGCGAGCAACTCGAGCGCATCGCGGGGCGATTGCTGGAGTACCAAGAGCGAACGGGGCCAGCGGTTCCGCGGCGACCGGACCCGGCCGCGCCGCAGCCCGGAGCCGAGGGCGCGCGCTACGCGCCGCCGACCCCGCCGGGAACCGGCGAAGGCGCACCACGTGACGCCGCACGTGGCTTCCCCTACACGCTCGACGCGCCCGTCACGGGGTCCATGACGACGGCGGGGCTCTCGTCACTCGCCATCGTCAAGGCCATGCTGCTGGAGCGCGACGAGCTCTCCCGCGACTGGCGCGACAAGATCGATCGCGGACTGTGGGACGCCATCGCGTGGCTCGACACGAACTTCAGCGTGCACGCCAATCCCGGGGCCGGCTCGATGTGGCACTACTACTACCTCTACGGCCTCGAGCGCGCTGGCGTCATCGCGGGCAAGCGCTACCTCGGAGACCACGACTGGTATCGCGAGGGCGCGGAGCTGTTACTCGACGCGCAGACGGAGAGCGGGGCGTGGGAGCCGCCGGATCAATTGGGCGGCTTCGGCGCGGGCATGCCGGGGGGCTCCCCCTACCGCACGTCGCTGCTCGATACGTGCTTCGCGCTGCTCTTCCTCAAGCGGGCGACGATCAAGCCGGACCGCCCGATTCTCGAGAACCCGCGCCCGGTCACGACGAAGGGCGGATAGCCCCCGACGGCCGGACGCCCGACTACTTCGCTTCGATCGTGAACTGATCGAGGATCGAGTTGTGGAAGAACCCCGCCGTTCCGCCAAAGAACTTGTTCGAAGCGGGGTCGTAGAAGAGCGGCTCGGTGACCACGCCACCCGCAGCTCCCTGACTCGTGTCATGGGCGACGTTCAGCACATAGTACGTCGTGCCGCCGATCGTGACCTTGGTGGCCGACACGACCATCGCGACGTGGGTCGGATTGTCGACCTCGACGTCCTTGCCCGCGGCCAGCGCATCGAGGATGTCGCAGAACAGCTGAATGCGCTCCGCCGCCGTCGCACCCGGCTTGTGCACGGTGGTCGTGAGGTTGTAGGGCGCGCCGGCTGTCGCGGCACCCTTGCCTACGGGCCAGTTCGCCGGCACGCCGCCCGCCGTCCAACCGGTGAGACCCTTGCACGCCGCGATGCTGTTCTGGGCATCGGTACCTACGCCGATGGTCTTCAGGCTGTTGCTGACGGCGGCGGGCCCGCACTCGTTCCGGCCGCACTCCTGGTTCGTGTAGACCGCATGGCCACCCGTCGTGTAGCTGAAGAGGCTGCCGAGCGTGTACGCGAACTTGAACGGCTGCGACGGCGGATCGGGCACGGGCACGACCGCGTTCTGAATGCCGGTCTGGAACTCTACGAGGTAGTCCAGCACCGGGGCCGTCAAGAAGTTCGTCGGCGGAAGCGGCAGGGGCAAGGTCGTGAGCTCGGTCGCGTGGTTGAGGAACGGCACGTTCTCGTTCGGCACGGCTTGAAAGTCATCCAGCGCGATGGGAACGCGAAACTCCACCTGTCCACCGGGCGAGATGAGCGGCAGGTTTTCGATTTGCCATTCCGTGGTGCCGTTTTGGATGAGCGAGTTCAGGAAGTACATCCCGGGAGGCGCATTGAACTGCACGAGTGCGCCGCCGAACGGGCTGTTGGGCGCGTTGAGCGGCGGAATGGGCGCGGTGGGGTTGGTAGGATCGCCGCCGAAGTTCTGGTAGTCGTACTGGCAGAACGTGACCAGGTGGGGAATGAACGTCTGCACGGCCGACTGCGGGGCCGGGCTGCTGCTACCGCAGCCAGACGAGAAACCCAGCGTGACGACCACGCCCAGTACAAGAGCAACACCCAACCAACGCAACGACGTCGCGCGCATACGACCACCTCCAATGTCGCGGGGCACCCTTGCCACCACGACCCGCCAGAGTGCCTGCGACGGCCCGGCGGCGTCAAGGGGGCGTCGCGAGGCCGCGACGGATGGGGGCCTGGGGCACGTGGGGCGCGCCCCGCCCGGGCTCAGTCGAGCAGCGGCGGCGGGCGCAGCCAGGCCGTCACAAGGCCGAGCAGGGCGAGGATCGCTGCGAGCCAGGGGAAGGCATGGCCGAACCGCGCGTAGATCGTCGCGTCCCCGCCGACCAGTTTCACGTCACGCACGAGCACGCCCTCGACGCCCAGCGCGAGCTGGTTCGCAGCGCGCACGTCCCCCGTCATGCTCACGAAGGCACTGATGCCGGTGTTCGTGGCGCGCACGAGCGGCGCCCGGTGCTCGACCGCGCGGAAGCGCGTGAAGTTCAAATGCTGGTACGGCTCCCAGGTATCGCCGAACCACGAGTCGTTCGTCAGGCTGATCAGCACATCAGGCCGAGCGTCGCCGCACACCGAACGCACGTGATCGGGCAAGATGCCCTCGTAGCAGAGGAACGGTGCGAGCCGCAGGGACCGACCCGCGCCCCGACTCTCATAGATCAGCGCAGAAGAGAACTCGGCGCCCTCGCCAACGATCGTGCCAGGCTTCATCGTGAACTTCTGGGGCAAGTAGTCGGCCGGATCGAGCACGCTGTCGAGCGGCGCGGGGATGTGCTCGCCGAACGGGATCAAGTGCACCTTGCGGTACACGCTCCAGGGCGCGTCGAGCCCTTGAGGTGCCCGCAGTGCGGCAACATTCCAGCGCTCATCGAACGCCTCACCGGTGACCTTGCGTCGGCCGATCCGACGCTCGTAGATGCCGACAAGAAACGCAGTGCCCGCCTCGCCGGCCTCCTGAACAAAGCCGTAGCCCGCTTGATTCAAGTAGCCATTGGTGCGATGCGCGTCGAACTTGGGCTCCATGATCGGCACGGGATCCGTAATAGCGGTTTCGGGCCAGAGCACGAGTTCGGCCTTCTCGGCCACCGCCTTTGCTGTGCCCTGCTGGTACGCCCGGATTGACCGCTCGCGGCGTGAGCCCTGACCATTCTCGGCCGCTCGTTTGTCGTCATGGCCGATGTTGGGCTGCACGATCGCGATGCGCACGCTCTCGGTGGCGTCCTCCTCGGCCTGACGCACCGCGTCGTAGCGCAGCTGCCCAACGCCGTACAGGACGCAGCCCAGCACGAAGGTTGCAAGCGCGGCCTTCGGTCGTGCGGCGGGCCCGCTGCGCGCAAGCGCCCAGCGCAGCCACTCGTGGATCGGGATGATCAGACACAGCAGCACGAAGGAGACCGCCGACACGCCGCCCCACTCCGCGGCCTGCATGAGCGGCGGCACGTCCACGGCCCCGTGGCCAACCTTCCAGGGAAAGAGCCGCATAGGCAGGTGCTCCGCGCCGACGATCAGCAGCGCGGTGAGGAGCGGGTGCGGACGACGCCCCCGAGCGAGCATGGCGCGGTGGACGACCAGGAACACCCAGCCGTGCAGGATGCCTACGGCACCGAAGATCCCGGTCACGAGCCACGACACGGCGACCGGCAGGTTGCCGAAGTCCTGCGTCGTGGGTGCAAGCCAGCGGTACCCATAGCCGATCGTGACGGCGCCAAAGACGAAGGTCCAGACCATCGCGCTGCGCATGGAGCGGCAGCGCTCGACGAGCAGCAGCCACCCGACGACGCCGGGCACGGTCGCGAGCACGTAGGGCTCGGGCGTGAACGCCCCGACCCAGATGCACATGACGCCCGCCACCAGCAGATTGCCGAGGCGGTGCGGCCATAGACGCTCGGGCTCGGGCGGACGAACGGCCACGTTCACGCCCCGAACTTGGCCAGCTTGCCGGCGTTGGCGAGCGCGAGCCGCAGGAGTGCCGTGGCGGGGAGCCGCGGGCCAAGGCGACCGCGCCCGCAGGTGGCCTCGTCGAAGCCAGGCGCGCCTTCCGGCTCGCACCAGGGTCCGTAGAGCAACGTGGGCACGGGATGCCAGGAATGACCGGCCATCGGCCCCGGAGTGGAATGATCGCCGGTGATTACGATCACGTCGGGCTTCAGCGCGAGGATGCGGGGCAGTTGCGCGTCGAAGGACTCGATGACCCCAGCCTTGGCGGCTTCGTTGCCGTCCTCACCGTAGGAGTCGGTCTTCTTGATGTGCAGGAAGTAGAAGTCGTGCGGTTGCTGCCAAGCATCCTCGAGCACGGCAACCTCGTCCGCGACAGTGGCCGTCGGCTCGACGTCGGTCCGGATGTCCATGCCGAGCATGCGCGCCACACCGCGATACGCCGGGTAGGCGGCGATGCACACGGGACGCAGCTGGGCGACCTGCTGGTACGTGGGCAAGGGCGGGCGGCCGGAGATGCCGCGCAGCAACACGCCATTGGCCACGTCGCGCCGGCCGAGCACCTTCCGCGCGGCTGCGGCGAACGCTTCGGCGATGCGCGCCATCTTCTCGGCGGCCGGCTGGCGCGCCCGCGCGGGATGCGGCAGGACGCCCTCGGCCTGCGGGTCGGTGTCGCCGACATGGCCGTCCAGGCCCGGGCCTCGGAAGACGGCGGCGAACCGGTACTGCAGGCCAGGATGGACCTCGACCTCGACGTCTTCGATGCGGCCGATGGCCGCGTTCAGCTCGGCCGCGAGGGGCGCGGCGAGCTCCGTCGCGAGTCGCCCGGCGCGACGGTCGAGCAGCCGACCCTCGGCGTCGAGCGTGCAGTAGTTGCCGCGAATGGCGACGTCACCCTCGCGCACGTCGACACCAAGACCAAGCGCTTCGAGCAGGCCGCGGCCCACGTGCATGGCCAGCGGGTCGTAGCCGAACAGTGCGAAGTGTCCCGGGCCGCTGCCGGGCGTGATGCCGTCGGCCACGGGAATCGTGCGCCCGAGCGCCGAGCGGGCGGCCAGGGCGTCGAGATGCGGACAGGTCGCGCGCATGAGAGCCGTCGGCTCGGGACCGATGACGCCGCCCAGCCCGTCGAGCACGATGAAGAGGATCTTGCTGTCGGTGCGTCGCGCCAGGGGCGGGAGCAGCGTCAGATTCGAGGGGTCGTGCATGGCCGCAGCCTACCCGGACAGGCCCTGCGGCTCGCGTTGGGCACGCAGCGGCCGCCAGGCGGTCACACCCGTCGGAATCGGCAGTTGCTCGATGGCACCGAGCCCCGCCGCCGCCGCCCAGCCGGCGACCTCCGCATGACTGTGGTGGCTCTGCAGCGGCGGGGCGAGCCAGTCGTGCACGACCTGGGCGCACTCCGCCCAGGTCGCACGGCCGAAGGTCGTGCCGCTGTAGCTGCGCACAAACACGGTGAGCGGCGCGAGCGCAAAGCAGAGCGCGCGCACGATCGGCCCCGGCAGCCGCGTCGTGATGGCCCGCGCCAACCCGAACACGGCCTCGCGCAGCCGCCCCTCGCGCGGGTAGACCCAGACGTAGAGGGCGCCCCCCGGCTTCACGAGCCGAGCGAGGGCCGCGTACGCCGCGCCGGCATCGGGGGTGTGGTGGATGACGCCGTCGGAAAACACCAGGTCGAAACTCTCGGGCCGAAACGGGGGCGCGAGCACGCTGCCTTGCACCAGGGCGATGCGCGGGTCGTCGGTCGGGGCGCCCGCGAGCTCGGGGCCACGCCCTATGTCGAGCCCGACCACTTCTGCACCCAGCGCGGCGAAGGCGGGCAGATAGCGCCCATGGCCACAGCCGGCATCGAGCACCCGCCGGCCCGCATACCAGGCTTGATCCACGCGAGCGCTCAGCCGGGCGCCGGTCAAATTGGCGGTCATGGCCGCGGGGTCCTTGCCAAAGATCCGGCGCAGGCCCCCGTAGCGGCGCCACTGGCGCTCGAAGGCCGCCACCGTCCGCGCCTCCCGGGGCGGTCGCAGGCCGGCAGGCAGGAGGCGCGGAATGCCCCCCTCGACGGCGAAGTCAGGGGCGCCGTGGCCGGCCGGACAGCGCAGCCCCCCGGCCTCGGCGGCGAGTGGGGCGCCGCAGTCGGGACAGGCCAGGATGGGGAGCAGGAAGGGGGTCATGCGCACGGGTTCCGAAACGGGTTTTGACAGGCCGCAGCGCCCGAACCGGCCCGAATTCCGGGGGCCGCGTCCGAGGCCCAGAGGCCGTCCGGAGCCGTCCGGAGAACTCATTCAGTGACGTAAATCATTAACATGACATGTCTTACGATGACGCACGGGACGTCGGCCACGCCCCGACGAGGAAACGCTCTAGAAAAATCTTTGAAACTCGCCTCTTGTCATCCCCTCCCTGGCGAAGGTAAAGTGCCGGGCTTACGCAATGTCTCCCGCGAGTCACGCGTAGAGCCCCCTCTGAAGGGGGTGCGAACGGAACCCTGGCGGGTTGCTGCATAGGCGCCCAAGGAGCACGACATGACCACCCACGCGATGACCCGCAAGGCAGCAGATCTGCTGTCCGACGATGAGCTGCTCGGCTCGGACGAGGCCTTTGCCTCCGACGCGGCCACGGATTCGGAAAACGTCATCCGCGAGGCCTTCGACGCGGCCCTCGATACGGCCGGGCTCGACCCGCGCGCCCGCACGAACCGCATCGTCCAGGCGGGCATCGAGATCGAGCAAGAGGTCGAGGCGCGCTACCTGCGCGTGGGTCGCTCGTTCACCTATGGTCCGGTCCGCCGGCTGTTCGAGGAGTACGCAGCGGAAGTGCGCGACCACGCGCGCATCCTGTCGCGCCACCTGCGTGACCGCAAGGTACGCCCCTCGGAGGTGGCCGCGTCCGGCCGCCGCCGTCGCCCCCGCGCGGCGGAGGGTGCGCCGATCCTGACGCCCCCGGCCCTGTACCGGGCGTTCGAAGAGGCTTTCCGCGCGGCCGAGCAGGCCATCGTATTCCATCGCCGGTCGATGGAGCAGGTCGATGACCGCTTCCTGCGCAAGTTCATGACCGTCCTGTCGAGCGATCATTCGTTCCATCTGGACGTGCTCGGCCACCTGCTGGCCGACGTTCGCGACCGCCCCATGCACCTGACGCCGGGCCGCAAGCTCGCGCCGATCGAGGTGGAATGGGTCGCGGCCATGTTCGAGGGTGTCGTGCCGCCTTGGCGGCGCGAGAGCGAGGCCGCCACCGACCAAGCCGGTCGCTGGTTCATCAACTACATGTAGCGCGTCCCCCCGCGCCACGTACCGCGCCCCCCGCGACGAAGTGACGTCGCGCAGGGCGTACCTCACTCCCCCGCAAGGCTCCGAGGGCCACATGGAAGGCCCCGCGGGAGAGCAGATCAGACGCCAGAAAAGGTGTGAGGAGCCAGGTAACACGAGCCCAAGAGGCACGGAGAACAGACATCATGGACACCCTTCATCTAGCCAACGAACTGCTGAGCGAGCAGCCCAGCGCGTTCGAGACTCCCTTGGATCGCACACGTCGCATCGTGCAAACGGGCATCGAAATCGAGCAGCGCGTCGAGGCGCTCTACCTGCGCGTCGGCCGCTCGTTCACGTACGGACCGATTCGTCGGCTCTTCGAGGAATACGCAGCGGAAGTGCGCGATCACGCGCGCATCCTGTCGCGTCATCTGCGCGACATGCGCAAGAGCTCCACCCAGAAGTCGAGCGGACGTCGTCGTCGGCCCAAGGCGGCCGAGGGCACGGCGATCCTGACGCCGCCGGCGCTGTACGGCTCGTTCGAGGAGGCCTTCCGCGCAGCAGAGGGCGCCATCCTCTTCCACAGCCGCTCCAAGGAGCTGGTGGACGACAAGTTCCTTTCCAAGTTCATGGACATCCTGTCGAACGATCACTCGTTCCACCTGGACATCCTGGGCCACCTGCTCGCGGACATCCGTGAGCGTCCGATGCACCTGACGCCGGGCCGCAAGCTCGCGCCGGTCGAGGTGCCGTGGGTGGCGGCGCTCTTCGAGGGCGTGGTGCCGCCGTGGTACCGCGAGGACGACGCCCAGGCGACGCCGGGCGAGGATCAGGGTGCCCCGCGCGGCAAGCACTGGTTCATCAACTACATGTAGGCGCTACGCCTGCAGCGGACCCATCAAGAGCCCGGCGGCTGGCGGCGACGTCATCTGCCGGGCTCTTCTTATGTCCGCCGCGCGGACTGGCTGGAGCGGAGCCGCCCGTTCCAGCTACAGCCGCGTGGGCGACTCATAGCAATCGCGGCCGGGGGCCCCGCAGGCGCGTGCGCACACCTGCGAGCCGTCTGGGCCGAGCACCGCGCTGGTGCGGTCACACCAGAAGATGCCCTCGTCGTGGGCGAACGGGCGCTCGTGCGGCTCCGGGAGCCCCAAGAAAGCCTCCTTTGTCAGCAGGTACGCGCAGCGCGTACGCAGCGCCGCTCGCAGCGAACGCGTGTAGTCGCCGTCGTTCACTTCGCCCCCTCACGCGCATCCGCCAGCGCTCGCCTAAGAGCCACTCGCGCGAGATGCTCCTTGTAGGCCGCGCCCGCCACCGGGCGTGCCTCAGCCAGCGCCGCGTCCGCGGCCTTCGCCGCCGCTTCGTCCGTACATGCTCCACCTTGCAGCGCCGCTTCGGCCAGCCGCGCGCGCCACGGCGCCGGCGCCACCGATCCAAACCACACGCGCACGTCGTGCATCGCGCCCTCCACGATCTCGTAGCGCACGGCACAACTCACCAGCGCCCAGTCAAACGCGGCCTTCTGCCGCACCTCGGCATAGCCCATGTACTGCTTCGCGGCGCGCGGAGGAATGCGGATGGCCTCGATCACGTCCCCGGCACCCAAGATGGTGTCGGTCGCGATGCCCGGCTTCGGCGCAGCCCAGAACGCGTCAAATGGCACCGGGCGCGGCCCCTTGGCGTCCCGCACCGTGATCTCGGCATCGAGGGAGCCCAGCACCGGCGCGACGCTTGACGGATGCGCCGAGACGCACGCTCCGTCGAAGATGCCCGCGGTGTCTTGCACGCCACCGGCTTCCTTGACCGGACAGGCGTCATCGCCGCGCTTCCAGCACGGGAACGTCGCCAACCGGAAGTAGTGGCAACGCGTCTGCTGCGCGAGGTTGCCCGCGATCGTCGCACGCTGGCGCAGCTGGGGGCTGGCAGCCAGGCCGGCCGCCTCAGCGAGGGTCGGCAAGAAGGTCCGGCAGGCCTCCGAGGCCGCGAGCTCTGCCAGCGTGACGCGCGCGCCAATCCAGATGCTGCCGTCGGTCTCCACGCGAATCTGGTCGAGCCCGGCCGCGTCACAGAGCGACACGAGGACGTCGGACGTGTCGAGGCGCTCCTTCATCCGGCCCAGCAGGTCGGTACCACCGGCATGCACGCGCGCGTCCGCGTTCTTGGCGAGCAGCTGCGCGGCCTCGCCGCACGTACGCGCGCGTAGGAACTTGAAGGCTTTCATCCCTGCCTCCGTCCGAGGGCCGCCAACACCCGCGCCGGCGTCATGGGCAACTCCGTGACCTGCACGCCGATCGCGTTCATCACCGCGTTCGCCACCGCGCCGGCCGTGGCCACGGTGGCAGGCTCTCCCAGCCCCATCATCCCGGCGTTATTGAAGCCACTCGCCACCGACGTGAGTACGACGTCGATCTCGGGGCAGTCCCCGATGCCGAGCATGCGGTAGGTGTCCAGCGTGGGATTCACCATGTCGCCGCGGCCTCGATCAACGAGCTTCTCTTCATAGAGCGCGTAGGAGATGCCCTGGATGACGCCGCCATTCACTTGGCTGCGCGCCGTCAGCGCATTGACGATGCGCCCGGCGTCGTGCACGGCCACGACACGCTCGACTCGCACAACGCCGGTCTCAGTGTCAACCGCCACGGCGGCGAACTGGCAGCCGGCAGTCTCGGAGTACGGCGAATTCCAGTTCGGCATCCGCTCGCCTTGCACGCGCAGGCCATCGGCCCCCAGCAACGAGCAGGCGTCGTTCCACGCCGCGCGCTTGCCGCCCGGCCCTACGAACACGCCGGGCTCGAAGCCCACGGCGCCTTCGTCCAGGCCCCACTCAAGCGCGAGCAAGGCGGCAATGCCCTCCCGCGCGCGCAGGGCCGCGTTGCGCACGGCGGGCCCGACGGACGGCGCGGTGGTGCTGCCGCCGCTGCCGGGGC
>JAQBWE010000221.1 GCA_027625315.1 Planctomycetota bacterium | reverse complement strand
CCGCGCGTTCGGGCGGCCCGGGGCCGCAGGCGCCGATCTGGCCGCCGGCTGGCAAGACCGACCGCATGCTCTATGAAAAGGCGTGCACGCTGCAGGCGCAGATGTGGAGTCACATCTCGCCCGAAGGCCTGTTGATCGTGCGGCATCCGCGCGGCGCCGACGGCGCAGCGCTCTCCCGTGAGGCCCTGTTTCGCAGCGATGCGTGCATGTGGACCGGCTGCTACGCCGCCGCGCAGGCCTGTCGCTGGTACGTGACCCACGATCCGGACGCCCTGGAACAGGTCCGGTTTCTCGCGCGCGGGATGGCCGCGCTCTCGACGGTGACGGGCACCAAGGGCGCTTTCGCGCGCAACTTGGGCCGCCCCACCACGCCGGGAGAAGGGGAAGACGTCACGCGCTCGACGGCCATGGACGGCTACTGGTTTCGCGCGGACGTCAGTCGCGACCAGCTCGCCGGACTGACGATGGGCTGGGCGTTCATCGGCCGGTTCATGGAAGACGAGGCGCTGCGACGGCTCGCCGGGGATCAGATCCGCGACATTGCGCTCCGCCTCGTGCAGGACAAGATGTGGCTACGGGATCACCGGGGCAACAAGACCGAGTACGGCGAGCTGCGCACGGACATCCCGTTCGTGCCCTTCATCCGCAACGGCGCGCTGGCTGCCATCGGGCTGGCGCCGCTCGTGGCCGCCGCCGACCTCAATCCCGCGGACGACTACGTAGGGCGGGCGCTTCGAGATTTGGACCGTGGCGGCTGGGACGAGGCCCAGGCCTCCCAGAATACGCAGCTGCCCATGGTGGTGAACAGCAGCAACGTCAACATGGTCACCGTCGCGTTGCTCGTGAACGCCATTTCCTCCCAGCGCGACGGTCGCCCCGCGCACTACGCCAAGCGGGGCATGGCCGAGCTGCGCGGCGCTACGGTCGGGTGGTGGAACGCGGGTACATGCGCGTGCTTCCTGCTGGGCGACATGCCGGGCGACAAGCGCACGCTCCGCGGCGAGATCCGAGCCACGCTCCACGGCATGCCTGCGCAGGAGGAGCCGCGCGCCCTCGTACGCGAGTGGCGCCAGAACCGGGCCGCGCCCATCTGGATGCGGCAGGTCTCCAGTTGGCACTGGACCAACGACGTGAGCCATTTTCACGAGTGGAAGCCGGCCACCGAGCTGCCCGACACGGTCTACTGGACCGGGGCGGATTGGCTCTTTGCCTACTGGGTGGCGCGCGCCGCGCAGGAGCTGATCCCGATCGTGGGGGCCGGCGCGAGCCCGCGCGAGCACCACATCGAGGCCGTACGTCCTCCCTGGACGCGCTAGTTCTCGGCGCGCGGGATGCGATGCACGCCCTACAATGTCGCCATGCGCACCCAAGCCACCCTGGGCCTCCTCTTCCTGCTCGCGTGTGCGGGGTCGGCGACCGCCAAGGACAAGCCGCGGCCCAAGCCTTCGCCCAAGCAGGTGCACGAAGCCGTGCAAGCGGCCTCCGGCTGGCTGCGCAAGCAACATGCGCAAGCCTTCGACACGACGACCTTCCACTCCGTTCCTGAGATCGTCGCGCTCGCGCTGCACCACGCCCAGGTGGATCGCCAAGACCCGGTGTTTCGGACGGCGCTGACGACCATCGAGACGTGCGAGCTGACCCACACGTACCGCGTCGCAACCATGGCGATGGCGCTCAGTCGCATCAATCCCTTCGTGTACCGCGCGCGGCTGGCGCACTGCGCGCAGTGGCTCGTGGACACGCAGCTCGCCGGAGGCGAGTGGGGCTATCCGGGCACCATGCAGGGCCGTGCGAAGAGGACGAAGGCGCTCCAAGTGGACCCGCCCGTCACCGAGGAAGAAGCCAAGGGCGGACCGAAGGCGGAGCCGATCTTGATTGCCCGCAAGGCGGCCGCGGATGCGTTCGCCGGTCAAGAGGGCGACTTCTCCAATACGCAGTACGCGATTCTCGGCCTACGGGCGTGCATGGAGGCGCGCATCGAGATCCCCAAGGAGACCTGGGAGACCGCGCTTGCGTGGACGGCTGCACATCAACTCGAGGATGGCAGCTTTGGCTACGACCACGCCGGCCAGCGCGACGAGGCGGGCTACGCGTCGATGACGGCGGCCGCGGCGTGCGGAATCGCGATGTGCCAGAGCTCACTCGGTAAGAGCCCCAAGGCCCATCCGGCCATCAAGAAGGCGCTCGCGTGGCTCGACAAGCGTTGGACCGCCGACGACAACGCCGGCATCGACGAGAGCATCTTCATTCCGCCGAGCACATGGCATTGCTACCACCTCTACTCCGTCGAGCGCGCCGGCCGCGTCCTGGGCGTGAAGAAGTTCGCTGGTCTCGACTGGTACGCCGAGGGCGCTTGGTGGCTGCTCGACCATCAGCAGGGCGACGGCAGCTGGAACGACACGCGTGGCGACACGACCGCTACCCGCCCCCCGTACCTCCAGACGGCCGACACGTGCTTCGCGATTCTGTTCCTCACGCTGGCGACGCCGCCGCTCACGGGTGGGTAGCGTGGAGCGGTGATGTCGCCCAACCCCCGCCCGCTCGCGTGGCTTGTCCCCGCGCTCGTCGTCAGTCTGCTGCTGGGGACAGGGGCGAGAGCTGACGAAGGGTCGGAGTCCACGCCGCGCGTGGCCGACGTTGCGGACGTCGTAGTCCATACGATGCCTGCAACCCTGCACCGCAGCGGCGCGTTCCCGCGGTTCTATCGCCGCTACGCCGGTGTGGACGGCATCACGATCCTCGCCTCAGAGCGGCCGGCGGAAGCCGCGCTGCAGGAGGCCGCCTGGATCTTGCGCAACATGCTGGTGCGTCGGCCCGACGTGTGCGCCACGCTCCGTGCGCGTGGCATTCGTTGCTGCGTCATGGCACACGACGAGCTGACGACCGCCGTCCCTGAGCACGCGAGCCTGACACCCGCGAAGTGGTGGGACTACCGAGCCCGGGGCCTGGGTCCGGGGCAGCGGCGCAGCGTGCTATCTAGCGGCGAGGAGAACCTGCTCGGCTACGCCGGGGATCCCTACGCCGGCGAAAGCGTGTTCGTGCACGAGTTCGCCCACGCGATCGACCTCGAGGCGCTGCGCCACTTGGATCGGGAGTTTGAGCCGCGGCTCACCCAGACGTACGCCGCGGCTATGAAGGCCGGCCTCTGGCAGGGTTGCTATGCCGCCACCAACCGCGAGGAGTACTGGGCCGAGGGCGTGCAGTCCTATTTCGACGCCAATCGCGGGGTCGATGCCGTGCACAACGGGGTGGATACGCGCGAGAAACTGGCCGGCCACGACCCGGCGCTGCATGCCTTGATCGACGAGATGTTCGGCGCGAACCCCTGGCGCTACGTGCCCGTGGCGCAGCGGCGGGGGCAGGGCCATCTGACCGGCTTCGATGCGGCCAAGGCCCCGACCTTCCGCTGGCCGGAGGGGCTCGCAGCGTGGTACTGGGACTATGAACGCAAGAAGGCCACCGGCGAGGGGCGCATCGAACTGCCCGCCCTCCCCGTCTCGCCCCCGCGCTCCCCGCACACCCTCTCTGAGACGCGCATTTTGTTTGTGAACGAGACGGGGCAGACCGTCGTCGTTCAGTGGCTCGGCTACGACGGGTCGCGTCGCGTCTACGGGACCCTGCGCGCCGGAGCCAACGCCGAGTACGCCACACTCACGCGGCACCTGTGGCTGATCACCGACGAGGCCGGCGTTGAGATTGCGCGATTTCGCGCCGGGGAGACGGCCGGTCGCGCCGTGATCCGCCCGCGCGCGTCGCTCAAGTAGCATCCGCCCATGCCGCTCGATTCCGCCGTGCGTACCCGGCTCGCCGATTGGCGCGACAAGCTGATCGACCTGTCGCGTGCCAATCGCCTGCTCAACTTCCGTCATGCGCGCAGCAGCGCCGTGCGCATCGTCGAGGAAGATCCGCGTGAAGTCGTCTCCCTGATCCTCGGCGGGCGCACGCTGGGGTTCGACGCCCGCGACGAATCGGCCGAGCCGCTGCCCGCGGGGGTGCTACGAACGGGTGACTCGCGGCTACAGACCGATGCGACGCCCGAGGCCCTCCGCAAGATCCTCACGCGGCTGTACCGCGAGTCGCGCGCTTCGATCGAGGAGCAGGGGTTCAACACGCTCCACCTGGCACTCGGAACCCTGTCGTTCACAACCCCGGAGGATCCGGGCGGATTTCGGGCGCCGCTGCTGCTCCTGCCCGTCGAGATCCTGCGCCGCGGAGCGCGGGCCGAGTTTCAGCTGCACATGTACGACGACGAGCCGCTGATCAATCCAGCTCTTGTCCTGAAGCTCACGCGCGACCACGGAATCGACCTCGCGCTGCCGCCGAGCGAGGAGCCACTCGGCTATGACGCGGTGGTCGAGGCGCTGCGCCCGGCCTTGGCGCGGTTGCAGGACGCCCGCCTCGAAGACGACATCGCCCTCGGGCTGTTCTCGTTCGCCAAGATTCCGCTCTATCACGACCTACTCGCCTACGGCGAGACCATCGGCGCGCATCCCATCGCGGCGGCGCTGGCGACGGGGCAGGCGCTCGAGGTCGGACAGGCCGAGCGGCTCCCGGATTCCAGCGACGTCGAGGCGCGGCTCGCGGGCGGACCCGCGCTGCAGATTCTGGACGCCGACAGTAGCCAGCAGGCGGCGATCGTCGCGGCGCGCGATGGAGCCAGTTTCGTCTTGCAGGGTCCGCCGGGCACGGGCAAGTCCCAGACGATTGGGAACATCATCTCAGAGGCGCTGGCGGGTGGCCGCTCTGTGTTGTTCGTGAGCGAGAAGATGGCGGCGCTCGAGGTCGTGCAGCGTCGCTTGGAGCAATCGGGGCTCGGCGCGTTCTGCCTTGAGTTGCACAGCCGCAAGGCGAACAAGCGCGAGGTCGTGCGCAGTTTCGAGCGCGCCTGGGCGCAGTGGTCGGCGGAGCCGCCGAGCGAAGAGGGGCGGCCGGCGGAGCTCGAAGATGTGCGCGCCGCGCTCGCCGCCTACGTCGCGGCGTTGCACGCGCCGCGCGGTGCGGCTGGCTTCAAGGCCTACGAGTTGCTCGGCCACGCGGCGCGCTACCGGGCGGTGCCGGAGGTGGCCTTCGAGCCCGCCGACCCGCTGGCGCTGGACCGGCGTGCCCTCAAGGACATTGAACAGCGCCTACGCGAGCTGACGCCGCTCCTCGCCGCGGTTGAACCGGTCCCCGCGCACCCGTGGCGCGCCGCGCGCCGCGAGGGCCTGGGCATCTCGACGCTCGAAGACGTGCGCCGGGCCCTCAACCGGCACCTCGGCGCCCTCGATGCATGTGCCGACGCCGCGCGCGCCCTGGGCGCGCTGCTGGGCGATGCCGCGGTACCCGGTGCTGTGGCG
>JAQBWE010000220.1 GCA_027625315.1 Planctomycetota bacterium | reverse complement strand
CCCTAGAGGCGCGTCGCGGGGAGCGGACAGCCGCAGCGACCGGCGTCCTGCGGATTGACCACCGGCGCCCACATGCCGACGAAGTCGAGGCTCGCCTGGATGGGCGAGGCGGCAAAAAATGTGGTGGTGGATTTCGTCATACGTCGCTCCCTAGGCCTTGCAGACGCAGGTACGGCCGGGGATGTTCCCGCAAACCACAAATAGTCTTCCGCCGCGACGTCAACTACTGGGGCTTGGGCTGCGACAACCGAACGCGGGTTTCGGCTTCGTGCTCGCTCCACCACGCTCGCCAGGCCTTCTGCACCCGCACCCGGTCGGAGTGGCCCGCGGCCGCGCGCAGAGTCTCGCCGGGCCGGTAGGTCGTGATGCGGCGCAATGCCGTCTCGGCGGCGTAGCGCACCAGCGGATCCGCATCCAGAAGTGCGAGCACGAGCGGATCGACCGCGTCGGCGGCCTGCAGCTGCCCGAGAGATTGCGCGGCGGCGGTGCGTACGTCCGGGTCGGCGTGCAGGCGGAGCGCACGCACGAGTGGATCAACGGCCCGCAGCAAGCCAAGCACGCCCAGATGCTTCGCCGCCAAGAACGCAGCATCGGCATCGCGTTCTTCCAGTGCGCGGATCGCTTGGGCGGCGAGCACGGCGCGCTCGGTCTCCGACTTCGGCGTCGGATCCTGCGGGGCCCGACGGCCGGACTTGGCTTCCTCCTCAGGCATGCGGCCATCCTCAGCCCCGCGGGGTGTCAGGACCGGGGCATGCATGCGAGTCGTCGCGCGCTTGAGGAAGAGGAGCGCGAAGCACGAGGCCTCCCAGTGCGCGCCCGATTCGAAGTAGCCCTGGGCGACCTGCCGCCCGAGCAGGAACTCCGCGCCTTCGCGGTACCAGTCGTGGGTACCCAGGAAGCGGAAGCGGCCGAGGATGCCGGCGCGCTCGAGACCGTACAGGAAGTAGAAGGTCCAGCGGCTCGAGCCCCCGCGATTGGACGACGGCGAAAACTCCTCCTGCAGCCACGCCATCGCATCGCGGATACCGCGGCGCGTGCCGGTGCGCAGATCGCCGGTGAAGGCGCGCGTCCGCCACAATCGATTCTGGCAAATGACCAAGCAGGTCAGCCCGGCCGTCGTCATGGCAGCCGTGGGCTGCTCGGAGTCGGGCGTGTAGCGGAACCCGCGGGCCAAGGCGCGCTCGGTCCATTCAAAGCGATAGCGGCCACGGACCTCGTTCGCCTGGTACATGACGGCGGGGCCTTCGACTTCTTGCAGCTCCGAGATCCGCCGCAGGGCGTCGAGCCAGACGGCCTGCTTCACGGGCACGCCACAGCGAACTGCGGCGTCGAGTCCGAGCAAGGCGAACTGGGTGTTGGAGAGGTCGTAGCCCCCGTGGGGGTAGCGCCACGTGCCGTCGGCGCGTTGGTGCTCGCACAGCCAGGCGACGCCCTCGCGCATCCACGCCAGATCCTCAGGCGTGATCTCACTGGCGCACGGATCGCTACCGGGCCGCAGGCCGTACGCGTCCACGTCTTCCAGGGCGAAGGGATCGCGCGCGGGGGCGTACTTGGCGTCCAGCGCCATGAGGAGCACGCTGACGGAGTACACGCGGACGAGGGGCAAAGCGCGCAGGTACGCGAACGCCCTCACGATCTTGGGATGCTCGCGCGGCACGCCGCACTTGAGCAACGTGAGGGTTGCCAAGGCGGTGGCCCCCATGGGGTACTCGCGGTGGTGCGTGAAGAAGTTCCACGAGCCTTCTTCGCGTTGCGCGCTGAGCAGCCAGTCGCGACCCCGATCGAGCGCCGCGCCCACACGCGCGCGAAACGCCACCGGGTAGAACTCGTTGAACTCCTTGTAGACGTCGGCGCCCTCTTCGCCCGCGTGGACCGGGCTCGGCAGGAGCGCTCCGACCAGCAGCAGGGCGGCGATGACGGCAGCGACTCGCATCCACCTATCGTAGGCGAGGGCGGCGCTGCGCGTCGTTCAGCAGTTTCGTGGCGCGGAACGCGCTGAAGCAAATCTTGCGTGCGGCGCGCTAGTCCGCCGAAGCCGCGACCGGAACCCCGACGGCGTCCGCCGTCGGCGCGCTCTCGCGCGGGGCATCATCCGCATGGCGCGGGTTGGCAAGGGCGCGTTGGATGGTGGCGTCCGGCGTGCGGCGCAGGTCCGACACGACCTTGACCCACTGCAGAGTCCAGAGCATCCACTTCGTCGGATCGAACTGCCACCAGCGCACGCCATTGCGGTAGTCCGCCTGGAAGCGATGGTGGAAGTTGTGATAGCCCTCACCCCAAGAGACGAAGGCGATCAGCCCCGAATCGCGCGAGGTGTTGCGCGTCGAGTACGGCTGGGTCCCGACCATGTGGGCGAGCGAGTTGATGGTGAACGTCATGTGCCACTGCACGACGAGGCGCAGGAACCCGCAGATGAGCAAGGCGCCGATGGGATCGCCCCACAGGAACCCGAGGCACATCGGAATCACGGCTGCGAACAGGATGGCGATCGGGACGTAGTACTTGTGTTGGAAGCGAACGAGCGGGTCATCTTCGAGGTCCGTGACGCGCGGGCCCTTCGCGACGTGGTCCTCCGGCGCGTCGTGCAGCACCCACAACACGTGCGACCACCAGAACCCCTCCTTGGCGTTGTAGGGGTCGAGGTCGGTGTCGGTGAATGTGTGGTGGCGGCGATGATCGCGCGACCAGGCCAGCGCGCTGTTCTGCACGCTCGCGGCGCCGAAGATCAGCAGGATGGCGCGATACCACGGGGCCGCCTTGTAGGCGCGATGCGAGAACAGCCGGTGGTAGCCGGCCGTGATCGAGATGCTGCAGAGCTCAAGCATCACGAGCCCCATCACGAAGCTCTGCCAGTAGAAGTGGCCGGTAGCCATCCAGACGATTGCACCCACGGCCACCAGGTGCGCGGCGGCGATGAACAGCGTGTTCGTCCAGTTGATCTTCCGTCCTGCGGCGACGGTGGTCATGAGGTGGAAATCCCGGCACTGCGGCGGCTGGAGAAGCGTCGGAGTCTAGCAGGAGCCCCGGCCGCCCTTTTGGGATTCCATAGGGGGCTACGGCCGCAGCAACTTGCGGATGGCGGCCGGATCGGCGCCCACCGCGAGCCCCCCGTCGGTGACCAGGATCGGCCGGCGAAGCAGGTTGTTCTCGGCGCTCGCGGCCTTCACGAACGCAGCGCGTGAGGGCAGCCGTTCACGCCAGCCCTGCGCCTTCGCCGTGGCGTGGCGGGTGTTGAGCACATCGCCAATCGACGCCGCGGCATCCAGGATCCGGCCGATCTCGGCCCGTGTGAGGGCCTCCTTTGCGTAGTTGCGCTCGACGACGTCGGGCGCGAGGCGCTGGACCAGCGCCCGCGGTGCGCGGCAGGAATTTCAGGTGCTCTTCCAGAACAGGGTCGTGCTCATGCCCGAACCGTACACGCCCCCGGAGACGAAAGCGGGCCGGCCTCCGGGTGCGGAGGCCGGCCCTCAGATGGCCCCTGGGGACAGAGCTCAGCGCACCAGCGCGCCGCCGGACAGCGCCTGGATCTGGCTCTGGGTCAGCGGTGAGGGCCGCGGCGCGCCCCCGGTTCGGCCGGGTCCGCCCGCGCGCGGCACCTCCAGCACGCGATCGGCCAGCTCGCCGCCGATTCCGGTGTTGCGCCGGATGACGTCCGCGAGCCGCGTGCGCTCCAGCTCCTCGAGCGCCGCGCCGCTGTACACGCGTGCGTACCAGTAGCGGTCGCCGTCCCGCAACCGTCGGACCTGATCGCCCAGCACGCGGCGCAGCAGCGGTCCGACCATGGCGTCGCCCTCGCGGTCTTCGCAGAGCGCGCCGATCCACACGTCCATGTCGTCCACGTCCGCGTAGACGGCCTCGAGGCCGGCGACGTACGCCGGATCCGCCGAGATCTCCGCGGCGGAGCGGACGGGCGGCAAGCCGAAGCCCGCCCGACACGCGTTGTAGTCCGGCAGTCCGTGGTCACGGCCGCGCTGCAGGTTGAGTGCCGCGAGGTCGAAGCCGCCGGCCCCGGGCGGGCCAAAGAGGAAGTTGCGCAAGTCGTCGACGATCTTGGGATCGAGTTCCTGAGCGCGCTGCGCAGCGAAGCCCCGCAGCACGGGGTCCAGGCCCCCCTCGGTCACGAGGCGTTCCGGCTGGAAGAACGCGTCCCGCAGCGCGAGATGGCCGTCGGCGATCTCGAGCCCGGCTGCGTCCAGCCGCAGCAGCGTGCCTGACACCATGCTGTGGCCGAAGCGGTAGCAGGCGGTCGAGAAGAGGACGCCCACCGAGGCATCCACGGCGTCGTCGTAGCCGGCATAGGGCCCCAAGGCGTCCTCGCCGAGCAAGAGCGGGAGGAACTCCCGTACGGTGATCACCTGCATTTCGGCGGCCACCCAACTGCGGGCCGTTTCGTAGACCTCGTCGCCGCTTAGGTGCGGGTTGCGCGCCTGGAGCTCGGCCGCAAGCCGGTTGTGCTCGCGCACCCAGAGGGTGTGCATCGCCGTCAGGCCCAGTTGCTCGTTGGCGCGGACATCCCCCGCGAGGAAGAAGGACGCGATCTGCGCGCTCGGCGCATTCGGTAGTCCTGCCGTGTTGCGAGGCAGGAAGCCCTCCGCGTCGAGGCGTAGCCGGCCGGTGCCGTCGAGCGTCCGCAGCGCGGTGGCGCGCGCGGCGTCCGAGCCGTACACGTTGCTGGCGTCGATCCAGCTCGTGATCTCGTTGATCTGTCGACGAGGGCTGTCCGGACTCGTGCCGGTGGCGGGGTGATAGGCGCTGCGCTCGAAGGCGAGCGTGAACAACCCCGTGCCCGCCGGATCAAACCACGGATCGCCAACCGGAATGGCGATGGGTAGTGCCTCCACCGGTTCGGCACCGGGCGTCAGATCGATGTCGTGGTCGAGGAACTGACCCCACAACCAGAACATGTCGCTCACGCCGCGCGCATTCTCGGTGGACGCGGCTTGCGCGCACACCGCCTGACTCACGGCTCGCGCCGACGGACGCGCGCTGCCGGCCGGCGCGCTCACGCCGTCCGCGTACGCGCTCGGCAGCTCCAACCGCAGCAGGCTGCCCGCGCTCCCGCGGTTGGGCTCCGTCTCGTGGTTCCCGGCGCCGTTGATCGCACGAGCGGTTGCGACGGGGCAAACCAGCTCGATCGTGCCGGCCGATTCCGCGACGCGGCCGTCGCCACCCCGCACGCGCACGCGCGCGGGGACGCGCCCCATGAGTCCGGGCACGATCGGCGATTCCGTGCGGATGCGCCGGCCTGCGGCTTCCACGCGCCCGGACCGGGCGGCTCCGAGCGTGCGGCCGTCAGCGTCGACGAACTCCACTTCCACAGGGCCAACGAAGCCCGTGCCATCCACGACGACGGGTG
>JAQBWE010000219.1 GCA_027625315.1 Planctomycetota bacterium | reverse complement strand
AATCACGGTCGGCCGCTACACCCCACGCGTATCCTCTTGCACAGCCGGCCCTCAATGGGGCCGCAAGGAGGCTCCGATGGCCAAGGGTCAGCAGAAGAAGGAAGTCACCAACAAGCCCAAGCTCTCCACCAAGGAGAAGCAGGCGAAGAAGAAGGAAAAGAAGGCGCTCAAGGGCAAGTAGTCAACTGACCCGGCCGCTCTCCGCGCGCCGGCCCAACGGGCGTCCCTGAGAGTGCCCCAGCGATAGTGCCTCCGTCGTAGTGCCCCAGCCCAAAGAACTCATCGGCCGCGCGCGGCTGCCGCAGGGCCAGGAGCTGACGCTGACGCGCCAGTACGGTCACTTCCACATGGCCGTGGACGGCGTTCCGCTCATGTCGAGCGCCGCGCAGCACTCTGAGCAGAAGATGGCCACCGTCGGCTGCGAGGGCTTCGCCGATCGTCCTCGCACACGCACGCTGGTCGGCGGCTTGGGCATGGGCTACACCCTCCGCGCCGCCCTCGATGCCGTATCGCCGACAAGCCGCGTCGTGGTGGCGGAGTTCGTGCGCGAGGTCATCGATTGGAACCGCGGCGCGCTCGCCGATCTCGCGGCGCGCCCTCTGGAAGATCCGCGCGCTGAGTTGTACGCCGGCGACATCGTGAAGTACTTGGCCAGCGGGCCTGAGCAGTTCGACGCGATCCTGCTCGATACCGACAACGGCCCCGACGACTTCACGGCCAAGGGCAACGCGGCGCTCTACACACCCAAAGGCCTCGCGCGGCTCCGCTCGCTCCTGCGCCCCGGCGGACGGCTCGTCGTCTGGTCGGCGTACCAGTGCCCGCCCTTCGTAGGCGCGCTCAAGCGAGCGGGATTCACGGCGCGCGCCCTGCGGGCCAAGGCACGCGGCACCAAGGGCGGACGGCACACCCTCTACGTGGGCGTGCGGCCCCTCACTGAGGACGCGGCGCGGTCAGCCGCCCGACCCGGCAACGCGCAGGCGGCCAAGCCCGCAGTGGCAAAGCAGGCCAAGCCTGCCGGGGCGAAGTCGACCCGGCCCACCAGCAAACGGCCGGCGAAACGCGGTCCGGCCAAGCCGCGCCGTCCCCGCGGCTAGCCGAGGCGCTTCGCGCTCCGCCCGCGCTACGAGCGACGGGAGATCATCAGGATCGGACAAGGGGTCGCCCGAGCGACGTCGAGTGTAAAGCGCCCGAAGGCGCGCGCGTTGTGCGCGAGGCGCTGTACGCCCAGCACGAGGAGGTCGGCCTCTGCCGCTTCCACCGCAATCGCGGCGACCGGATCGACGTGCAGCAGCACGTCCGTCTCGGATCGCCCAGGGGCCTCGTCGAGCGCGATCCGCTCGAGCTCGCGTCGCGCCTTGGCCACGAGCGCTGGCGCCGTGCCTAGCGCGAGCACGCGCACGTAGCGCACCGTCCGTCCCCCGGCCCGGAAGAGGCTCCCGAGCAGCCGGGCCCGCAGCCGGTCATGGCCCCCACGCCCGCCGACTGGCACGAGCACTCGTTCGACGCCATCCGGCGTCCAGCCATCGGGACTGCGCAGCACCACAACGTCGCACCGCACAGTCCCCATTAAGCCGGCAATGGCGCCGCCGTGAACGTCCTGGGCCAGATCACTCAAGCCGAGCAGGAGGCTCTCGCAACGATGGGTGCGCGCCACGCGCGCAATCTCGGTCCACACGTGGGATGCCTGCGTCACCAACGCCGACGGCCCAAAGCCGCGCGCGTGCGAGGCGATGATCGATGCACGCAGGACCGCCTGAGCCCGATCGAGCGGACCGGGCGCCTCGGTCGGGTCCTAGTCGTCCGGCCTGACGACGACCGAGAGCAGGAGCACGCGCCCGACACCGGCCGGCGCGAGCGCCCCGGCCACCGCGATCATCCCACTTGCGTGCGCGGGATTGGCCAGCGGCACGAGGACGAGTGGGTTACGTCCACGCAAGCGCCCCACCTCAGGATCCACCGCGGCGGCGAGCTCGTCGACCACGCGCGCCCGGCGACCGAACAAGGCGAGGAACAACACACCGCCAATGCCAAGCCACACCGCGGCAATGCCGCCGGCCTCAGGCACCACCACGCCCTGGAACACAGCAAGCAACACGCACGCGATCCCCGCCACGACAGGGATCAGCGGGAACCACGGCGTCCGAAACGTCGCGCGGCCACCCTTCGAGCGACGGCGCGAGAGGATCGCCATGACGTTCGCGAGCGCAAACGTGACGAGGAAGATCAAGCTGGAGGCAGCGCCTGCCGCGGCCACATCGCCCACGATCAGCACGATCACGATGACGAGGGCTGCCGTGAGAAACACGGCCGAGGCCGGCGTACCGCGCGTCGGATGCAGTCGACTGAATACGTGCGGGAGGGTGCGGTCGCGCGACATGGCAATAGCCACCCGCGATGCGGCGAACAAGTTCGCGCGGAGCGCAGACAACATCGAGAGCACGCCAGCCACGATCACGAGCCAGTAGCCCGGCGCGCCGAGAAAGCGGCGGGCGGCGGTTGCCACGATGCCCTCCGGGTCCTTCGCACTCGCGGCGGCGATCGATTCGCCTGGCTCCGTGCCGACCACCGCCACCAGGAAGAGCAGTGGGAGGTAGATCACGATCGCGATGCCGAGCGACAGCAGCATGGCCCGCGGCAGCACGCGCTCAGGTTCCTTCACCTCACCCGCCACCGCCGCGATGAGATCAAACCCTTGCAACGCGATGAACGTGAAGCCCATAGCGCCGAAGAGGCCAGCCGCCCCGCCCTCGAAGAACGGCGTGAGTCCGGCCCCCACGCGCTCAGCCGGTTCGCCAGCCAGCGCGATGGCGCCCCCCACGATGAGCACACCAAACACCACGACCTTGCCGTAGTTCGCCCACTGGCCCCCACCACCGCTGCGGCGGGCCAACCCGAGCGCGTACAGCCCCGTCGCCAGCATGGCAAACAGCGGCACGGCCATGGGTCCGACCAACCAGGCGGGCGCCTCCGCGCCGCTGGCTTGCAGGAGACTCTCGAGGGCCACGCGGAAGAAATAGCCAAACCCCAGCGCGTACAGCACGGCCGCCACGAGCGAGGCGAACCAGGCGATCCAGCCGACCGCGAAGGCCGCCTCGACGGACAGCACCTTCTTGGCGAATGTGTAGGTGCCGCCCGACTGGGGAAACGCCGAGGACAACTCGGCGAAGCTCAGCGCCGTCAGGACCGCGATGACGGCGTTGAGCGCGAACGCCAATATGGCCGCCGGACCCGCCTCAGCGAACGCCACGCCCGCAAGGGCCAAGACGCCTCCGCCCACGATCGCACCCACGCCCGTGCCGGTGGCCCCCGCGAGGCCCATCGAGCGCTCAGTGCTGGAGCCCGGAGACATGGGCGCATGCTACCGATGCCGCGCCCAGGCCGGGAGTTCGTGATGCCCGCTGCGCGCCCCTAGGCCCTCTCGCGGCCCGCCACGGAGTGTTCGCACGACTTCGCCGCAGTCAGCCTAGGATGGGCGTCTTGGACGCCCCCGCACTCCCCCAGATCATCCAAGGGGGCATGGGCGCCGGCGTGTCCAACTGGCGACTTGCCAAGGCGGTGTCCTCCGCTGGCCATCTGGGTGTCGTCTCGGGCACCGGGCTCGACCTCATCATCGCCCGTCGGCTGCAACAGGGCGACCCCGGCGGCCACATCGCCCGGGCCCTCGCCCACTTCCCCCTGCCGGCCGTCGCCAAGCGGATCATGGATACCTGGTTCGTGCCGGGCGGCAAGGCCGACTCGAAGCCCTACCGCTCCAAGCCGGTCCTGGCGCTGCGTCCCAGCGCTCTGCTGGAGCAACTGCTGGTGGTCTCCAGCTTCGTCGAGGTCTGGCTGGCCCGCGAAGGCCACGACGGCCTCGTCGGCATCAACCTGCTCGAGAAGATCCAAGCGCCGACCCTGCCGACGCTCTACGGGGCCATGCTGGCCGGCGTCGCGTTCGTGCTCATCGGGGCCGGCATCCCGCGCCACATCCCCGGCGTGCTCGATCGTCTCGCCCGGGGAGAGTCCGTCGACCTAAAGCTCGATGTCGCCGACGCGCTCCCTGGCGAGGACTTCCTGCTGCAGTTCGACCCCTTGGCCTTCCTTGGGCAAGCACCCCCACAGTTGGATCGCCCGCGCTTCCTCGCCATCATCGCGTCGAGCACGCTCGCCACCTCGATGCTCCGCAAGTCCAACGGACGCGTCGACGGCTTCGTGGTCGAAGGCCACACGGCTGGCGGCCACAACGCCCCGCCGCGCGGTGTGCAGCAGGTCAATGCCGCGGGCGAACCCATCTATGGCGAGCGCGACATCGTCGACCTCGACCAGATGAAGGCACTGGGCGCTCCGTTCTGGCTCGCCGGCTCCTACGGCGACCCGGAGGGTCTCGCCCGTGCCCTCGCCGCGGGAGCCACCGGCATCCAGGTCGGCACCGCGTTCGCTTATTGCGAAGAGTCGGGCATGGACACGGCCGTCAAGCAGCGCGTCCTCGAGGCAAGCCGCACAGGCACGATGCGCGTGCTGACCGATGCCCTGGCCTCTCCGACGGGCTTCCCCATCAAGGCCGTGCAGCTGACCGACACCCACTCCGATCCGGAGGTGTACGCGCAGCGCACACGCATCTGCGATCTGGGCTACCTCCGCAAGGCCTACCGCCGTGAGAACGGCGTCGTCGGCTGGCGTTGCCCGTCGGAGCCCGTGGCCGACTACATCGCCAAGGGCGGCCTCGAAGCCGACACCGTAGGTCGCAAGTGCATTTGCAACGGGCTCATGGCCGCCATCGGGCAGCCGCAGGTGCGCAAGGATGGCAACGAGGAACTCTCGTTCGTCACCTCCGGCGACCGCGTGACGGAGGTCGCTGACTTCCTCGAGCCCGGAGCGACGTCGTACCGCGCCCAGGACGTGCTCGACCGGCTGCTCGCCCAAGTGCGAGCGGGTCCCACCTCACCCCGCGCGAGCCGCTGACCCGGGCTACGGCCCTAGGGCCGCACGACAGCAGCGATGCCGAACGGGTTCGTGCCGACGGTGATCTCCTCACGAAACACGGGATCGCTCCCCGGCGTGGGTATGTCATAGACGCTCACGCTGGTCGCACCGTTGGAGTGCGTGACATAGAGCTTCATGCCGTCCGTAGTGCTCGCGATGTTGTGGGGCGCGGTGAACGGCACGGTGATCCCGCCAAGGGCCGCGTTTGTTCCGAGGTCCACCGCGAACAGGCCTACCGCCCCGGGGCCCGGCAGGCCGCCGACGACGTGACCCGGGAAGTTCGTCACGTACAGCGTCTGCCCGTGCGGGGGAATCCACACGCCATGCCCACCGAAGATCGGCACGACGGTGACCGTCGCCATCGTGTCGCGATGGAGCACGTGCACGTCGTCGGTGTCGGTGAGTGTCAAGATAGTTGTCGCCTCGCGACATGTTTCTAGGCCGCCCCGCTCACGGAGGCGCCGGT
>JAQBWE010000218.1 GCA_027625315.1 Planctomycetota bacterium | reverse complement strand
CCCGGCGTCCGGGACCGCCGCCGCCGCCTGGTGGCCCTGACCCAAGCCGGAGCCGAGGCGCGCGTGCGCCTTGAGGCGATCCGCCGCCGCCGCGCAGATGGCGTGCTGGAGCGCGTCCTGGCGGCGACGGGCCTGCACGAGGGCCAGGCCGAGTGGTTCCTGCGCTCGCTCCTCGATGCCTTCGTGGAGCCCCCGGAGGCGACGTCGTAGCCGGCCGTTCCCAAAGCCGCACGTGGGAACACGCCGCGACCGCCGGGCGTTAGGTCCACGATGCGCGCGTATCTCCCCTGGCTGCTCATCCTGACCGCCGTGGTGCTGGGCTACTACCTCCTCGCCGGCGACGAAGTCGCGCCGCGCCTGCCCTACGAGCAGGACGGGGACGTCGCCTCGGCACCTCCGGGGGATCCGCGCGCGGTCGAACTCAAGGGCGCGGACGCCCCGCCGCCGGGCAGCAAGAAGAACGCGCCGCCCAAGCCCATCTGGCAACCGGCGGATCCGCGCACGCTGCCGCAGGGCGTGCTCATCATCCAGCCACGGGGTCCGGATCTGAAGCCCCTCGTGGACCGCGGGATGAGCATCCTCGTCACCCCGCGCGGACAGAAGGCCACGAAGCTCGGGCTGTTCGACGAGGAGACGGGCAACTGGCGCTTTGAGCGCGTGATCGCCGGGACGGTGGACATCCGAGTTACCGGCGATCACATCGTTGGACGCTCGTTGACCGCCGTGGTGCGGGCGGAGCAAGAGGTCGAGTTCGAACTCCACCTCGAGCACGCCGGCGCCGTGAAGTACGACGTCATCACGTACGCACAGACCCGACCGGAGCAGGTGCTCCTGGAGTTGCTCGACAGCACCGATCGACCGACGGAGGGCTGGTTCCAGGACCGCACCCCACGCAAGCTCACGCAGCCCCGGCTCGGCAAGAGCGCCACGCTCGGTCCGGAGGGCGTCGTCTTCGGGATCCGCCCCGGCCGCTACAAGCTGAAGGTCACAAGCATCGAGAGCGACGAGTGGGACACGCAAGAGGTCGAAGTCGTCGCTGGCAGCACCGCGCCCGTGACCCTCGAAATCCGCCGGTAGCGCTGGCGTACGCTACGCCGCGCCGAACGCGTCCAGCCCCGTGATCTGGCGCCCCAGGATCAGCGTGTGGATGTCGTGCGTGCCCTCGTACGTCTTCACGCTCTCAAGGTTGCACATGTGGCGCATCGTCTGGTACTCGCCCGCCACGCCGTTGGCGCCCAGCATGTCGCGGCCCGTGCGCGCGATCTCGAGCGCGTGATGGCAGGCATTGCGCTTGGCCATGCTGACGTGATACGGGGTCACGCCGCCCGCCTCCTTGAGCCGCCCCATGCGCAGGTTCATGAGCTGCGCCTTGGTGATCTCCGTCAGCGATTCGACGAGCTTGGCCTGGTAGAGCTGGAAGGACGCGATGGGCTTGCCGAATTGGATCCGTGTAAGCCCGTACTGGCGCACTTCGTCATACACGGCCATCGCCGCACCGACCACGCCCCACGCGATGCCGTAGCGCGCCTGGTTGAGGCACGACAACGGACCGCCGAGACCCTTCGCGCCGGGGAGGATCGCGCTCGCCGGTAGGCGGACATCCTGGAAGATCAACTCGCTCGTGACGGAAGCGCGCAGGCTGTGCTTGCCGCGCTGCTCGCGCACGGTGAAGCCGGGAGCATCCGTCGGTACGACGAAGCCGTGGATGACGCCGTCCAGCTTGGCCCACACGACGGCGACCTGGGCCATGTTGCCGTTGGTGATCCACATCTTCGCGCCATTGAGCACGAAGCCATCGCCGTCGCGCACGGCCTTGGTCTCCATACCGCCCGGATCACTGCCGTGGTCGGGCTCGGTCAAGCCGAAGCATCCGACCGCCTCCCCTGAGTGCAGCGCGGGCAGCCAGCGGGCCTTCTGCTCGTCGGAGCCGTAGCGCCAGATGGGGAACATCACGAGCGCGCCCTGCACGCTGACAAACGAGCGCAGCCCTGAGTCGCCTCGCTCGAGCTCCTGCATCACGAGGCCGTAGGCCACCGGACCGAGGCGCGGAAAGTCGGCGTAGTCGAGGTTGCCACCCAGCACACCCAGTTCGGCGAGTTCCGGAATCAGATCCTTGGGGAAGTAGCCCTCGCTGTACGCCTTCTCGACGACGGGCATGAAGCGGTCTGACACCCAGTCCCGCACGGCGTCCCGAACCATACGCTCCTCTTCGGTGAGCAGGCTGTCGAGATCGAAGAAGTCAGGCGCCTCGTACTTGGCCATCGGAGCCTCCCTGGGTCCGAACCGCGGGTGCGTCCGGGCCCGCGAAGGTACCCCCGCGGCACGCGTCCGCCACGGGCGGCGCCAGCGTCAGCGCGCGCGTCGGCGCCGGCGCTGGGGCACAGGTGCGCCCTGCGCCCCGCCAAACAGGTCCTTCTGGACGTAGCGCAGGACGGTGTTGCCGACGCGGATCTGGTCCCCGTCGGCGAGGGCCGCACGGGTCACGCGCTCCCCATTGAGCTGCGTGCCGTTCGTGGAGCCTTGGTCCTCGAGCGTCCACGTCCCACCCGCGCCGCGCACGATGAAGTGCTGGCGCGAGGTGACCGGATCATCGAGCACGAAATCGGCACTCGGGTCGCGCCCGATCATGCAGGCCCCCACGCCGAGCATGTGGTCGCGCCCGGCGCCGGGTCCCAGTTGGATGACGAGCTTAGGCATGGAGGTCTCGCATCGCGCTCCGCGCGGTCGCGTATAGCCTACGCGCCGATGAGCTGGACTGAGGCGACCATCGTGCGCGTGATCGAGGAGACCCCCCTCGACCGCACGCTCTTCTTGGCCGTGCCCCCGGGCCGCCTGCCCCCGACCTGCGTCCCGGGCCAGCATGTCGTGTTGCGCCACCCGGTGGAGCGGCCGCCCCGCGACTGGTACTTCTCGCTCTCTGGGATGCCGGCCGCCGATGGCGTCATGCGCGTCACGGTGCGGCGGCGCGGGGACGAGGCGCATGCGATCTACGACGCGCCGCAGGGCACGGGCGTCCTCGTCTCGCCACCCAGCGGGGCATTTCACATCGGGTCCGAGCCGGGCGAGGAACTCGTACTCTGCGGCGCGGGCTCGGGCGTCGCGCCGTTTCGCACGTATCTCGATCACCGCCGCCAAGAGGCCAGGAACGAGCCCGTGCGGCTGCTGCACAGCGCGCGCGAGCCTGAGGAGCTGACCTTCCACGCCGAGCTGAGCGCGTGGGCCGCCGACGACGAGACGTTCGAGTACGTCCCGCGCGTAACCGGCCACGCGGCCGGGTGGACGGGCCTGCGCGGCCGATTCGACGCCCCGGCCCTGGCCGCCGCCATCACGGCGCCCGCGCGCACGCGGGTGTTTGCCTGTGGCCCGCGCCCCTATGTAGAGTCCGCGCTCGCCGCAGCCGCCGCGTGCGGCGTGCCGCCCCATCGGCTCCTGCGCGAGGGCTAGCCTCGATCTCGGCGGCCTCCAAGGCGCCGGCCTCGCGTACCCTTGGGGCATGACTCGCGAGGCTCCCATGAGACGACTTCTCCGCCGGCTTGTACCGCTCACGGCCGCCTGCGCGCTAGGCGCGGCCGCGCTCCTCCTCGGAGGGCCCGGCGCTGCGGAAGATGAACCTGCGGCCGCGCGTGACCCGGACCGGGAGAGCATCTTCGAGCTGATCGCGCCGCGGGCCGGCGAGATCATTGCGGACGTCGGTTGCGGCAAGGGCACGTGGACGCTGCCTCTGGCGCGTGCGGTTGGCGCCCACGGACGCGTCTACGCCGTGGACATCGATCGCAACAAGATCGATGACGTCCGCCGCCGGATGGCGAGCGAGGGAATCTCCAACGTCGAGCTCATTCACTCGCTCCCCGATGACCCGATGCTCCAGCGCGACTCCCTGGACGCTGTGTTCGTGAACGACGTCATCGACCATGTGGACCGCTCCGCGCTCGCGGGCTTCCTCGCGGGCATCCGGAGTGCCCTCAAGGCCTCGGGGCGGCTGATCATCCGCGACCCGAACGGCGGACCGGGCCGCGTGATTGCGGAGTGCTACCGCCACGGGTTCACGCTCATCGAAGCGCGCGTGCCGCTCGAGGACATGCCGCGGCGGAGCTTCACGAGCGGCTGGTACGCGCTCAAGCTGCAGCGGGCCGACCGCATGCAGCCCTCTCTGCTGCCGCGTGGCGGCAAGCCCAATCGGCGCCTGACCAAGCTCCATCTGGCCGAGGAGCTCTTTCGGGTCGAGCTCCTCTCGCGCGAGGAGCTCCGCACGACCTGGGAGACCATCGAAAGCGCCGCGGAGCCGTTCGATCCAGAGATCGATGAGCGCCTGGACCTCATCCGCGCCGCGGAGGCCGTCGGGGCCATCGACGCATCCACGGCCGCGAGACTCCGCACGAGCGTGAAGAAGCCGTAGTGCGACTTCCTCGTGCCAGCGCCTGCGTGCTACTCGCCTGCGTTCTCGCGGTCGGCGCCGGCTGCGTGGAGGTCGAGAGCGAGACCCGGCTTGGCGCGAACGGTGCGGGGCACTTCGTCGAGACCGTGACGGTGGACTTGGAGAAGCTTGCGGCCGTGCGTCGACAGCTGCGCGCGAAGACCGCAACGCTCGGTGAAGATGAGGACGCCTTGCTGCTAGATCCGTTCGGCGTCCTGGATCCCAAGCGTCGCTTGAGTGAGTTGGAGGCCACGCCCGGGTTCACCCGGGTAGCCCGGCGCACCCGCGAGGCGCCGCAGGGCAAAGCCCGGTACGAGTTCAGCGGCCAGTTCGACTCGCTTGACGCCCTCTTCAGGGGCGGCTTCGTGGACGACATGGAGGCCTCGCTGCACCGCGTGCGACAGGGCACGGCCTGGCGGCTTCACGCGCGCAGCCTCTACGATGACGACGAGCTCGACCTGCCCGCGCAGCGCGCCGTGCTCGGCGTCCGCCGCCTCTTGGTGCAGCCGTTCCGCTCGGCCGCGGAAGGACTCGTAGTGGAGCGGCGGATCGTGTTTCCCACGCGCGTCTTGGAAACGAACGGCGTGCTGGCGGCGGACGGGCGAACGGTGACCTGGCGTGTGAATCTGGACGGCCTCATCGACCCCACGGCTTTGCGCCAGACGGTCGTGTTTGCCCACGACGAGTCCCTGAGCCTCACGCCGTTTGGCGAGCGGCCGGCGATCGAACGCGGGATCGACCCCAAGGACGCGGACCCAGAGGCCAAGGACGAAGGCGCGCCAGCGAAGGGGCCGAACGCGCCCGTGGCGCCGCCCAACAAGTAGAGCCTCAGCGCCGCGTCACGAACGCGGATAGATGTGCGCCAGTGCGTCCGCAAGCGCCGCGTGCTGAAACTCGTAGCCCGTGTCGAGCGCCACACGGGGCTGCACGCGCTGGCCAGTCGTGAGCACGGCCGCGCCGCGTCCGAACATCAACTTCAAGGCGAACGCGGGCACGGGCAGGAAGGCGGGACGCCG
>JAQBWE010000217.1 GCA_027625315.1 Planctomycetota bacterium | reverse complement strand
ACCAGAGCGAGCAGCCACGCGCGCTCCGGCTGGTCGACTCGCAGCGGACGACCGGCCTCCAGCAGCTCAAGGGCCCGGCCCAGATCCTCGGCTCGCACCGCCCGGCGTACCTCCGCCACGCGCGCCGGGATCCCGCGTGCGGCCCCCGCCACCGGCCGCGCGCCGGCACAGCCCGCGATCAGCCCGGCAGCAAGGCAGGCCAGGAGGGAGGCGGGAATCCGGCGCACGGGCATGGGCGGGAGGATGCCACGGGAAACGAGTCATGCAGACCAGGGAGAAACGCACTTGCGTTCGTTTATCGTTAGGTTAGTCTTTTGGTTATGGAACTCACCAACGCCATCCTCTTCGAGTTGCTCGCCGAGCACCGCAGCCGTCCTCTTCACCGGGGGGCGCCGGAAACCGGCTCCAACCGACGACCCTTCCCGCGAGTCGGGTCCGGCGTCCTCCGGCTTCTGCGGCGGCGTTCAGAGCTATCACTGCCTTCAGGGAGCTCGCTGCCTTCAGGGAGCTCGCTGCCTTCAGGGAGCTCGCTGCCTTCAGGGAGCTCGCTGCCTTCAGGGAGCTCGCTGCCTTCAGGGAGCTCGCTGCCTTCAGGGAGCTCAGGGAACGCTCCCTCCAACACGCGGAGGACAGGTGCTGAGGCCCCCATGCTGCTGCTGGCCCTCGCGGCCGTGCTCTCGGCGCTGGCTGGCTAGGGCACGTCAAGGCTAGGTCCCGTCAGGGCTAGGGGCAGGTCAAGTAGGGCAGGATGTTGTGAAGGCGAACCAACCCCGAACGAACAAGCGACAAAGGGCGGGCGGCCGCCAACCGATGCAAGCGATGAGGGCCTGAGGAGGCCACGAGCCCGGACTGAGCCGCTCCGGCTTGTTCCCCGCGGGGAACAGGGCGGGGAGCAGTGCGGGCGGGACTCCCAGCCCAGCCGGCTTCACCGCCCAGCAGGAGACGCACGATGAACTACACCCCGAAGCAGCTCCAGATCATGACCTTCATCCGCGACTACCGCGCGCGGCACCGCACCTCCCCGACCCTCGAGGAGATCGGCACGTCGCTGGGGGTTCACCGCGTCACTGTGCACCAGCACGTCGCGGCGCTCGTGAAGAAGGGTGCGATCCGCAAGTTGCCTCAGCGCTCCCGTTCTATCGAGATTCTCGACCGTGACTATCTGCCTGAGGCGACCCTCAAGGTGCTCGGCAAGATCGCCGCGGGCCGTCCCATCGAGGCCGTTGAGGATCCTGAGCCCTACACCATGCAGGAGCTCCTGCCGATTGAGCCCGGCCAGGAGTGCTACATGCTCCGGGTCGTCGGTCAGTCGATGATCGAGGACCACATCACGGACGGCGACCTCGTCCTGGTGGACCGGGCTCAGACCCCTCGTGACGGCGAGATCGTTGTGGCGGTCGTCGACGGCGAGGCCACCCTCAAGCGGTTCTACCGCGAGGGCCACGAGTCCATCCGCTTGCAGCCCGCGAACAGCACGATGGATCCCATCTACGTCCGCCCGCCGCAGCAACTCGACATTCGTGGGGTCGTCCGCGGCGTCCTCCGCACGTATTAATGCCGGGGACGGGCTCCGCCCTCTTCGCCCCGGCGGGTTGATGCCGCGGACGTGCGGCGTGCTGGGCTGAGCGCGACGAACTACGAGCGCGACGAACTACGCGCGCGACGAACTACGCGCGCTAGCTGGCGCAGCGCGCATGAACCGCTCGCACTGTAGTCGGGACCCGGGCGCGGCTTTGCCGCGCTTGGGACGGGCATGAACCGGACGTAACTGTAGTCGGGACCCGGGCGCGGCGGAGCCGCGCTTGGGCCGCAGGCTGGAACATTAACGCAGCGGAACGCGGACCTCGAATCGGCGGCGGTCGCGCTGGATGACCAGCACCACCACCTGACCTCGAGTCTTCGCCCAGACCGCCCGCTGCAAGTCCGCCGTACGCCGCAGCGGAAGACCGTCGGCCTGCAGCACGACGTCGCGGACCAACAGGCCTGAGTCAAGCGCCGAGGACCCGGCGTCAAAGCCCGTCACCAGCAGCCCCGGCGGGGTGTCTGCCACCGACGGCAGCTCGCGCACGCGCAGCCCCAGCGTCGGTGGCTGGGCCGCCGTCGGCCCGCCGCGCATGCGCGCCACCGCCGCCAGCACCACGTCAATCGGCACCGCCAACGCCACCCCCTGGTGGCCGCCCGTGCGCGAGAGGATCGCCGTCATCACCCCCACCACGCGCCCGTCTCCATCGAGGAGCGGGCCGCCGGAGTTGCCGAGGTTCGCGGCCGCGTCCGTCTGAATGAAGTCCCGCAGCGAGCGCGGACCCACCCCCACGTTGGTGCGGCCCAACCCGCTGACGATGCCCACCGACCACGAGTTGGCCATCGAATAGGGACTGCCGCACGCCAGAATCCACTCCCCGACCCGCAGCCGCCTCGGATCGGCGGCCGGCAACGGAGCCAGTCCCCCCACCGCGACTCGCAACAAGGCCGTATCGGTGGCCTCGTCCTGGCCCACCAGCGTCGCGTCCAGCGCGCCATGTCCCGGCAACGTGACCACAATCCGCTGCGCGCCGCTGACCACATGCCGGCTTGTGACGATCAAGCCAGCAGGATCGACCACGAAGCCCGCGCCCACGCCGTCATCGCGCGATCGATCGGCCGACGCCGTCGAGGAGCGCACGATCACGCGTACGACGCTCGGATCGACGCGGGCGACGACGGCCGCGAAGTCCGGCGGGCCGCCGGCCGCCGTGCCCTCCCGCGCGGCAGGGCCACCAAGCCACCAGCCGGCCGTGAACACAAGGCAGAGCAGAGTCAGGTGCCGCATGGCCACCTCCGATAGGCACGGCGGGCTAGCCGCCGGCGGGGCTACGAGTTCGCGGCGCCGGAGTCCGCTTCGTACTGCTCGAGTTTGCGGTACAGCGTGCGGAGTCCGATGCCGAGAATGCGCGCCGCGGCGGTCTTGTTGCCGTCGCAGCGCAGCAGGGTGTCTTCGATGATGGCGCGCTCGGCGTCGGGTAGCGACGTGCCGGCGCGAATGGCAATCACGCCGTCGTCGGGCAGATCCTCGACGCGCTGATGCCCGCCCAACTCCGTGGGTAGCACGTCCACCGTGATCTCCTCGCCCTCAGCGAGGACCACGGCCGCCTCCACGGTGTTCTCGAGCTCGCGGACGTTGCCCGGCCAGTCGTACTCCGTGAGGAGTGCGAGCGCAGCGGGGCTGACGGTCTGCACGGGGCGCTGATGGCGTTCGGCGTAGAGGCGGCGAAAGTGCTCCACGAGCGCGGGGATGTCGCGCCGGCGCTCGCGCAGCGGCGGCATGCGGATCGTGATGACCTTCAGCCGAAAGTACACGTCGTCGCGAAACGTGCCCTTGCGCACGGCCTCATCCAGATCGGCGTTCGTCGCCGCGATAAGGCGCACGTCCACGCGCTGCGAACGGTTGTCGCCCACGCGCTCGATCTCGCGCGTCTGCAGCACGCGCAGCAACTTCACCTGCGTGTGCAGCGGCACCTCGCCGATCTCGTCGAGGAAGATCGTGCCGCCGTCGGCTGCTTCGAACCGCCCTGGGCGGTCCTTGAGTGCACCCGTGAATGCGCCCTTCACGTGCCCGAACAGCTCGCTCTCGAGGAGGCCCTCGGGCAGCGCGGCGCAGTTCACTTTCACGAATGGCCCCGTCGCACGCTGACTCGCGCGGTGCAGCGCGTCGGCCACCAACTCCTTGCCCGTGCCCGACTGCCCCAAGATCAGCACCGTAGCATTCGTCGGCGCGACCTTGGCGACCGTCCGGAACACGTCCAGAATGGCCGGGGCACTACCAACGAAGCCAGGCGGGACCGCGCCGGTCGCGAGTCGGGCGCGCATCGCGTCGGCCTCGAGCGACGGCTCTCCGCGGCCCAGGGTGGAGTTCACGACGCCGCGGAGGCTGCCGACCTCGAGCGGCTTCTCAAGGAAGTCGTGGGCGCCATCGGTCATCGCGCGCACGGCCTTCTGGATGCTGCCGTAGGCCGTCATGATGATGACCGGCGTCGCGGGACTGCGCGCCTTCACCCAACGCAAGAAGTCGAGGCCGTCGCGTTCGCCGGGCAGCACCACGTCCGTCAGGACGAGGTCTGGCCGCGCGGCCTCAAAGTGTGCCATGGCCTCGTCCACGTCACTGGCGAGGTCGACGACGTGTTGGGTTCCGAACACATCGCCGAGCGCCTCGCGGGCGTTCTGTTCGTCCTCGACGATCAACAGGCGCGCCATCGGATCAAGCCTCCACGAGATGTGACGCGGGGTCTTCACCCGGCGCGGGCAGATACACCAAGAACTGCGCGCCACCGCCGTGCCTGGACTTGGCCTCGATCTCGCCCCCGTGGCGCCGCACGTCCTCACGCGCCAGCGGCAGCCCGAGTCCGCTCCCGCGACGCTTGCCCGTGGAGTAGAGCACGAATACCTGGGACAGGTCCTGCGGCTTGATGCCGGGCCCGTCATCTTCAATCGTCACGACGGTGCTGTGCGGATCATCGCGCGTGGAAAGCCAAACGGTGCGACCACCCTCGGCGGCCGCCTCAATCGCATTGCGGACGACGTTCTCCAAGGCGCGATCGATTCGAACACGATCGAGGGCCAAGACGCGCGTGGAGCCGGGCGTCACATATACGCGACAGCCGTGTGCTGAGGCGAGGCCCTCCAGTCGATCAACGACACCCTGCACGATGGGATCCACGCAAGCGGCGGCAGGCTCCAGTGCGCCACCCCGGCTCACCTGCAGCAGATGCGTGATGAGCTGCTCCAGCCGGCGCGATTCGGAGAGCGCCTTCTCAGCGCGCCGGTTGAGATCCGCGCGCGGCGCCGCGGGGTCGTCCAGGGTCTCCTGCAGGAGCTGGAGGTTCAGGCTCAGCGCGTTCAGCGGGTTGCGGATCTCGTGCGCGAGGCTCTCACCGAGCGAGTGCACCGCCTCGACGCGCTCGCGCATCCTGCGTTGCTCCGCCTCGCGCGCGCCGGAGGTGATGTCCTCGAACGACAGCACCGTGCCGAGGATCCGCCCACTTGGACGACCCATCGGCCCGATCGTCGCGCGCACGACGCGGGGCCCCAGCGGATGGCGCGGATAGGTACGGGCCTTGCCGCCGGCGAGCACATCGCCCAGCACGTCCTGCCAGTCGAGATTCGGATCCTGGGCCAGCCACGGCAAGGCCTCCAGCAAAGGCCGGCCAACCGCCGCCTCGCGCGGCCCAGCCACCTCGGCCAGCGCCTTGTTCCAGACGATCACGCGGCCATCCCCGTCCGTGGCCGCCACTTCCAGCGGCAGCGCCTCCGCCAGCGCCTCCAAGTAGAGGGCGTAGTCGTCCTCGGGCAGGAGCCGCACGAGGACCTGGCTGTAGAAGAGGAAGCGGCCGCTCACGCGCTGATGGTACGCCAGGCACGGCCCGGAACGATCAGCGCCCGGCGTCGACCAGCGCGG
>JAQBWE010000216.1 GCA_027625315.1 Planctomycetota bacterium | reverse complement strand
GCGGCCACGGCGCCCGTGAAGGCTCCCGCGGCCTCCCAGCTGCAGGCTTGGCCGCCGAGGGCCACGCCGCCCCCGGCGTCGGCCAGCGCGCCACCCACGGCCAGAAGCCAGGGCGCCGGGGGGAACACGGCGACCTCATTCGCGCTCCCCTGGGCGGCGGCCTGCGCGCCCTCAGCCCAGGTGCGGGCCGCGCTGAGCGAGCCATTCATCTTCCAGTTGCCTGCGATCAGCGGGACGCGGCCGGGTGTGTTCATGGCGTGAGCGTACCGTCAACACGGCCGCGAGGGGAACGGGGCGGTTCCCGCCGCCGCCGCTACACTCGCGCCCCCATGCTCGTGATCCTCGACCCCCATGTCAGCCCCGCCCACCGCAGCGCCATCGATGAGGCCATCCGGGGTGCCGGCTGCACCATCGCCGAGACGCCGAGTCGGCGCGGATTGCTGCTGGTAATCGACGGCGACCTCGATCGCCTCCGGCAGATCCCGCTGGGCGTGTTTCCTGGCGTGCGCAAGATCGTCTCACTGTCCAAGCCCTACGCGCTGAGCAGCTGGGAGCATCAGGCCGAGCCCACGGTGGTGAACGTCGGCACGACACGCATCGGCGGGGGCCACTTCGCGATCATCGGCGGACCCTGCGCGGTCGAGAGCCGCAGCGGACTGCTTGAGATCGCGCGGGCTGTGAAAGAGGGCGGAGCCAACCTGCTACGGGGTGGCGCGTACAAGCCGCGCACGAGCCCGTACTCGTTCCGCGGTCTCGGGCTGGAAGGTCTGCTGATCTTGCGCGACGTTGGCCAGCAGACCGGCCTGCCGGTCGTCAGCGAGATCACGGATCCGCGTCACATCGAGGCGTGCATCAGCAACGTCGACATGCTGCAGATCGGCACGCGCAACATGAGCAACTTCGACCTGCTGGTCGAGGTCGGCAAGAGCGGGCACCCCGTCCTGCTCAAGCGCGGTCGGTCTGCGACCATCGCCGACTGGCTGCTCGCCGCCGAGTACATCTTGGCGCAGGGCAATCCCAACGTCGTCCTGTGCGAGCGCGGTATTCGCGGCTTTGATCCCCTGCTCCGCAACACCCTGGACCTGGCCGCGATTCCGGCCATCCGCGGGTTGTCGCACTTGCCCGTGATCGCGGATCCCAGCCACGCCACGGGTCGGGCGGCCTACGTCGCCCCCTTGGCCCGGGCGGCCTGCGCCGCGGGCTCTGACGGCGTCATGATCGAGGTGCACTCCCACCCGGAGCGCGCCCAGAGCGACGCGGAGCAAGCCATGCGCCCCGCTGAGTTCCGCGACCTGTGCGAGGACCTGCGTCTGCTCCTCCAGGTCCGCGGTGGGGTCACGCGTTCCTAAGGACCGCCTCGTCGCGGCGAAGTGGGTGCGGATCTGCCTAGAGCCGCAGCGGTCGGCGGGCCACGGCCGTAGACTGTTCCTCTTGGCTTGACGGCGGTGTTGCCTCGGCGCCCGTCGGTAGTGAGGGACGATGCTTCGATACCTCGTGGGATGTGCGTTCGTGCTGACCCTGCTGGCTGGAGGGCTGCCCGCGTCGGCGGAAGACAAGCCCGGCGAGTACCACCAGAACGACACGTGGGGCTTCCGCGTCCGCTTCCCGCAGAAGTGGAACGTCGTGCATATGTCCACCAAGGAGCAGTGGATCTGCGCCAAGTTCCTGGGGCGGCGCGAGTTGTACGGCGAGAAGGGTGAGGGCTGGGGTGAGACGCCCGAGATGTGGGTCGTTGGCTTTCCCACGGCGCGGCAGCGCGAGCGCGGCGCCAAGCGCACGAAGGTGAACGAGACCCTCTCCGTCATCTCCGTCGAGAACCCGTACCGCGACTTCAAGGACTTCGTGAAGCGCGAGAAGGGCCTCACGACCGAGGGTGGCTACTTCTATACGAAGGAGGAGGAGACGACGATCGACGACGTCCCGGTCTCGATCTACGAGATCAAGGTCGAGAAGATGGTCGAGGTCCCGCGAGCGATCCTTACCTACGTCTATCACTTCGACGATGTCGACTTCGCCGTCATGTTCAAGATCCCCTGGCATCACTACGCCGACTGGTCCAAGTCCATCGAGACGTGCCTGAAGTCCCTGAAGGCCGTCGAGCGAACGAAGCCGTTCCCAGGTGGATCCACCACGGGCAGCAAGATCGTCGAAGATGAGGACGAGAGCACGCTGACGCCAGCCGAGCGCAAGGCCAAGCGCATGCAGAAGGTCGAGGCCTTCATCAAGGACGAGCGCGACAATCTGCCGAAGGATTGGGAGTACTTCGAGACCAAGCGCTTCGCGCTGTTCTCGCACACCGACTCCAAGTACGCGAAGCGTGTCTTGGATCATGCGGAGAACGTGTTCGAGTACTTGGAGGAGACCTTCCCGGGTCTCGGGGACGACTACGTGCCCCGCGCCATCATTCGCGTCTTCGCGGGCCGCGAAGAGGAGCGAGCCTTCGGAGAGGGCACCACGAGTCTGTGGTTCAGCAACGACGACCAGATTCTCGTCAGCAAGGACAACTCTGGCGGCATGCTCTTCGAGTTCTCTTGGCTCAGCAGTCGCGTGACGAACCTGTGGCTGCGCTACAAGAACAAGTTGCTGGCGGACAACATGTCGCCGTTCATCCGCTGGGGGCTTGAGGGCCACATGGAAAACATGCGGCCCAGCAAGCGCAAGGGGCTCATCTATGCGCGCGACGCGGGCGACATTCTCTCGGCCCGGCAGCTGTTCTCCGAGGGCAAGGCTCAGCCGATCCGCCAGTTGTTCGAGCAGGAACGCAAGGCCGACGCCAGCGGTGTGACGTTCGGCTTTGGGCAGGAGGACAGCGTGTTCAGCTGGCTGCTCACGGATGGCAACCGCGGCAAGGTCAAGAATGGCGTCGCCAAATACCTCGGCTCGCTCGACGACGCCATTCGACTTGAAGAGAAGAAGTGGGAAGAGGAAGAGGCCAAGCGCATCGAGGAATGGAAGCAGCGCGTGGAGAAGGGCGAAGTCCCAGAGGACGACAGCAGGAAGCCCGATCCGGAGGATGCGTGGAAGGAATACGAGCGGCGCGTCTCTGAGAAGCGCGACGCCATTCGCAAGCACGCCTTTGAGGTCGCGTTTGGTGAGGTGAGCGAGAAGGAGTGGGAGCGGCTCGACGAGAAGTGGCAGAAGTGGGCGATCGGGAAGTAACCATGCGTGCCATCCCCCGCATCCCCGTCGGGCTCGGCCTGTTCGTCCTCGGCGCGTGCCTCGCCGTCGTCGGTCCCGCGCAGGCCGACATGTTGTCGCTCAAGGACGGGCGCTTCATCACGGGCCGGCCCATCGAGAAGGGCGAGCTTGGCTTCACCGTGAAGTACGAGCACGGCGACGTCTTCGTGCCGGCGGCGCTCGTGGCGGACTACTACCGCAGCGATGAGGCTGGTGAGTTTGTGCCGACGACGGACGAGGAGAAGGCGAAGGCCGAGGAGGGCCTCGCGCCCTGGCGCGACGGCTGGATCAAGCGGGCCCGGCGTGACAAGCTCGTCAAGGAGCAGGACGCCGCGCGGCGTACGCGCATGGAGCAGCAGCAGGCTCGCCGCAAGTGGCGCGATCGCGCCATCGTCAAGACCAAGCTGTTCGAGTTCCACCACACGCTCCCGGATGACCTGTTCCAGGAGTTCCAGGACCTCTTCGAGACCTACTACAAGGTCTTCAGCAAGGAATGGAAGATCAGGCCGGACAAGGACTTCGGCAGGGTCACGATCAACATCTATCACGACGAGGAGTACTACCAGCAGGTCAGTGGCGCGCCGAGCGGCGTGGTCGGCTGGTACATGCCGGCGAACCGAGACCTGCACTTCTTCTATGACCGCAACCGCCACCGCTTCACGTTGGATGTGATGTTTCACGAGGGCAACCACATGCTCACGCACATGATCGACACGCGGATGTGGTACCCCGCCTGGCTCGGCGAAGGCATGGCCGAGTACTACGGGGCGAGCGAGTGGAACGCTGAGACGAAGGAGATGAGGGTCGGCGGAATTCAGAGTTCACGACTCTGCGTGCTGTGGGCCCAGGTGGAGGAGCGCGAGAAGCGCGACAAACACACTGCGTGGCAGGGTCTGCAGGCGCTCATCGAGATGGACCGCATCGGGGCCGTGGAGTACAGCTGGGCGTGGTCGCTGTGCCACTTCCTGCTGTCCAGCGAGCAGTACGGCAAGGGGTTCCGCAAGTTCTACAAGGACCTCGGCACCGACAAGAAGGTCAAGCGTGTCGCCTACGGCCCCTTCGTGACCGTCCCCGCCGCCGAGCAAATCGAGCTGCTCCTGAAGAGCCTGAAGGTGAAGTCGATCGAGGCGCTGGAGAAGGAGTGGCACGACTACATCCGTAAGGAGCTCGCGCTCGATCTCGTGGATCTCGACTACGCCGGCGCTGGCTGGATCATGAGCCTGTACGGGGAGCGCAAGAAGGCTGAGGAGTTCTTTGAGAAGGCCGTCGCCGCCGGCGAGCAGAGTGGCTACGTCTACTACAGCTACGGCAAGTTGCTGTACGACCAGGGTCAGCGCGATCGGGCCGGTGAGTTGATTCAGAAGGCGCTGGACGTCGATCCCTTCCACGCGCGCGCCTGGATGACGAAAGGACTCTGCCACATTCGCAAGGGCCGCCGTGAGGAGGGGCTGAAGTTCATCGACCTCGCCATGGAGATCGACCCGGACGACACGGAAATCTGGCTCGCGCGTATCTGGGAAGAGGAGCGCGTCGAGGACGGGCGCTGACGCCCTCTTGTCGCATTCGGCGTCGCGCTTGCGGCGCCGCACGGTACAAGGTGCGCGTGCGCGCGCCGCTGGCCTTCCTTGTGTCGCTCCTGGCCCTCGCGGCTGCGGTGTGCGCAGACGACGGCCACGGGCCCGCGCTGGAGAACGCAACGCCGCTGGAGGCGCAGGGTCGCGACGTGTTCCGGCGCGAAGCGTGCTGGCTCTGCCACGGACAGGGCGCCCGCGGGGCCAGCCTCGCGCTCGAGGCGAGCGCGCGCTCGTCGGATTGGCTGCTGGCTCACTTGATCGATCCGCGCCTCGTGTCGCCCGGCTCACCGATGCCCGCCTCGCCGCAACTGTTCGAGCCGCCGGAGGTGGCGCACCGCATCGCTGTGGACGTGGCGATCCAGCGACTGGACTCGGACGGCAACGGCCGCGTGTCGTTCGTGCAAGACGCGACGCCGGCGTGGGCGGAGGACGCTGGGTTCCTCGCGGCTGCGGCCGCACTCGACCGCGCCGGCCTAGAGGCGCCGGAAACGCTGCAGACGCCCGCGGGGGAGGAGCGGCGACCGGACGCCCAGGGCCGGCGCGCGTACGAGGATCGCTGGCAGCCCGGCGTCACCCAGGGCGACGGCGTGCTGTCGGCCCGCGACGCCCGACCTGCTCCCACGGCCGATGCATGCGCGCTCGTGGCTTATGTGCGCGCCCAGCAGTCGCGCTCGGACGGGGCACGGGAGGCCGCCGTCGG
>JAQBWE010000215.1 GCA_027625315.1 Planctomycetota bacterium | reverse complement strand
GGGCAAGGAGGCGTACGTCGAGCCGATGATCGAGAACGGCGGCTACCGCTTCACGGTGAAGGTGGGGAAGCCGAAGGATGCGGAGAGGGCGAAGAGCGGCACCAAGCTTTCGCGCGGCGCGAACTTCCAGTGCCTGATGTCGGGGACGCCGATGGCTCCGCAGTACATCAAGGACGAAGGCAAGGCTGGACGCATGGGCGCGCGGCTGATGGCGATCGTGGTCGAGGGTGATCGCGGGCGCGTGTATCTGACGCCCACGCCAGAGCACGAGGGAACGGCGCTCAAGGCGGAGCCGGAGTGGAAACCGGAGACGCCGCTGCCCGCAGACATGCGCTCGCACTGGACGCCCCCCTACGGCCTGACAACCTACGGCGACCTCTTCACCCCCCGCCAGCTCGTGGCGCTGACAACCTTCTCCGACCTGGTGCAGGAAGCGCGCGAGCGGGTGCAGCGCGACGCCCTCGCCGCCGGCCTCCCCGACGCCCCCAAGCCCCTCCGCGACGCCGGCAGCGGTGCCGTCGCCTACGGCGAAGCGGTGGCGGTCTACCTAGCGTTCGCAGTAGATCGGATGGCTATGACCGGTAACAACCTCGTCCGGTGGAATGCCGTCGGACAAAAGGCACAGCACTGCTTCGGGCGACAAGCCTTGCCGATGATGTGGGACTTTGGGGAACCAAACTTCTTCGGCAGCGCGACGGGTAGCGTTGATGCGGCAGTGTTCTACTCATGCGACCCTCTGAACTGGATGCAGCCGCTCGCTGCAGGTTTGAGCACGCAAGCGGATGCTGCAACACAGGACACGTCCTCCGACAAACTTGTTTCTACCGACCCGCCGTACTACGACAACATCGGCTACGCGGACCTGTCTGACTTCTTCTACGTCTGGCTGCGCAAGTCACTGCGTCCCGTCTTCCCCGACCTCTTCGCCACGCTCGCGGTGCCCAAGGCCGAGGAATTGGTCGCCACACCCTACCGCCACGGCAGCAAGGAGAAGGCGGAGACCTTCTTCCTCGACGGCATGACGCAGGCGATGCATCGACTTGCCGAGCAATCGCACCCGGCCTTCCCAGTCACCATCTACTACGCCTTCAAGCAGTCGGAAAGCGATGGAGACGAAGGCACAACGAATACGGGCTGGGACACTTTCCTGGCCGCGGTCATCGAGGCGGGGTTCGCCGTGAGTGGCACCTGGCCAATACGAACGGAAATGCGGACACGCCAGATCGCGATGGACACCAACGCCCTTGCCTCCAGCATCATCCTCGTCTGCCGCCCGCGCGCAGCCTCCGCCCCCACCGCCACGCGCCGCGAGTTCGTCACCGCGCTCAAGGCCGAGCTGCCCGTGGCACTCGCCCACCTGCAGCGCGGCAACATCGCGCCGGTGGACCTGGCGCAAGCGGCCATCGGCCCGGGCATGGCGGTCTACACCCGCTGCGCCAAGGTGCTCGACGCCGAGGGCAAGCCGCTCAGCGTGCGCGAGGCGCTGGCGCTCATCAACCAGACCCTCGACGAGGCGCTGGCCGAGCAGGAGGGCGACTTCGACGCCGACAGCCGCTGGGCGCTCACCTGGTTCGAGCAGTCGGGCTTCGACGAGGGCGAGTACGGCGTGGCCGAGCAGCTCTCCAAGTCCAAGAACACGAGCGTCGCCGGCATGGTCGAGGCCGGCATCGTCGAATCGAAGCGCGGCAAGGTGCGACTGCTCCGGCCCGAGGAGCTGCCCGCCGACTGGGACCCGGCCGCCGACCTGCGCCTCACCGCGTGGGAGATCGTCCACCAGTTGATCCGCGTGCTCGCGAGCGGCGGCGAGGGCGCGGCAGCCGGGCTCGTCGCCAAGCTCGGGGCCAAGGCCGAGATCGCCCGCGAGCTGGCCTACCGCCTCTACACGCTGTGCGAGCGCAAGAAGCGCGCGGCCGAGGCGCTCGCCTACAACGGCCTCGTGCAGAGCTGGCCCGAGATCGTCCGCCTCGCCCGCGAGGGCGGCCAACCCAGGGCCGAGCAGGGCGCGCTGTTCGGGGAGACCGAGGAGTAAGCCATGGCCCTGCGTACACCGTTGGTCGTCGTGCTTGCCGGGCCCAATGGCGCGGGCAAGAGCACGAGCGCGGCGCAGCTCCTTCGGGAAGCGCTCTCGGTGGACGAGTTCGTCAACGCCGACACGATCGCACAGGGGCTGTCGGCTTATCGACCAGAGGCCGCGGCCGTGGCCGCCGGCCGCGTGATGCTGGAGCGGCTGCGCTTTCTGGCGCGGGAGCGGCGCGACTTCGCGTTCGAGACCACGCTCGCTGGACGGGGACATGCCCGTTGGCTGCGAGACCTGCGTGCAGCGGGATACCGTGTCCACCTGGTCTTCATGTCCTTGCCGGACCCTGCGCTGGCGGTGGCGCGAGTTGCGGAACGCGTCCGTCAGGGGGGGCATCACGTCCCCGAGGACGTCGTGCGGCGGCGCTTTGCCGCCGGGCTGACGAACCTGCTCACCGTCTACTCGCATATAGCGGACAGTTGGCAGGTCTACGACAATTCAGATCTGGCCGGTCCCCGGCTCATCGCTTCGCGCGCGGGAGGGACGGACGCCGTGATTGCGGACGCCAGCGCCTGGGAGAACCTGAAGGAGAGAATGCGATGAGCGACATCCCGCACACCGACCTTAGCCCCGCCGAGCGCGTGGATGACATCCCGCGCGCGCTGCGTGCCCTGAGAGAGGCGGTCCAGGAGGCGCTCCTGCGTCATAAGCTCGCCGGAAATCCGGTCGCGGTCTGGCGCGACGCCCGTGTGGCATGGATTCAGCCGGAGGACATCCCCGTTCAGCCCGATTCGCAGGGCAAGGCGTAGTTCATGGCCATCACCAACCAGGATCGCGTCGGCAAGGCGATGGAGCTGCTCCGTGCGGGGCTCGCCCCCTTCGTCGAGCGTGAGTTCAAGAGCCAGCACCAGGCGCAGGCCGCCGAGGCCGCGCGCCGTTACCTCGGCGACGACCGCACTACGGCCAAGAAGCCGGTCGCCGAGTGGGACGTGGCGGCGCTGCTCAAGCTGATGTGGGAGGCGTGGAACGAGCTGTTCGGCAAGACGCTCGGCCGCGCCGAACGCTCGCTGGTGCAGGAGCTGCGCGACTGCCGCAACAAGTGGGCGCACCAGGAGCCGTTCTCGAGCGACGACGCCGACCGCGCGCTCGACTCGATGGCGCGCCTGCTCACGGCGGTCTCCGCCCCGCAGGCGGACGACGTCAACAAGATGAAGCTCGAGCTGCGCCGGCTCACCTTCGACGAGCAGGTGCGCAGCGAGAAGCGCAAGGCCGGCGGCTCGCTGATCGAGGCGGCGGCGACCGGCACGCTCAAGCCGTGGCGCGAGATCGTAACGCCCCACGCCGACGTGGCGAGCGGGCGCTACCAGCAGGCCGAGTTCGCGGCCGACCTCTGGCAGGTGCACCTGGGCGAGGGCTCGGACGAGTACAAGAAGCCGCAGGAGTTCTTCCGTCGCACCTACCTCACCGAGAGCCTGAAGCGCCTGCTCGTGGGCGGCGTGCAGCGCCTCTCGGGCAAGGGCGGCGACCCGGTGGTGCAGCTCCAGACCAACTTCGGCGGCGGCAAGACGCACTCGATGCTGGCGCTCTACCACCTGTTCTCCGGGGCGAACCCGGGCGAGCTGGCGGGCGTGGACGCGGTGCTGGCCGAGGCGGGCGTGAAAAGCCTGCCCAGGGCGAAGTGCGTGGTGCTGGTGGGGAACAAGATCTCGCCCGGCAACCCGGTCACCAAGGCGGACGGCACGGTGGTGCGCACGCTGTGGGGCGAGATGGCCTGGCAGCTCGGCGGCAAGAAGGCGTTCGCGCGCGTCAAGGCCGACGACGAGAAGGCCACCAACCCGGGCGACGTGCTGCGCGAGCTGTTCAAGGAGTACGGGCCGTGCCTGATCCTGATCGACGAGTGGGTGGCCTACGCGCGCCAGCTCCACGATCAGAGCGACCTGCCGGCCGGCGGCTTCGAGACGCAGTTCACCTTCGCCCAGGCGCTGACCGAGTCGGCCAAGCTCGCGGGCAACTGCCTGCTCGTGATCTCGCTGCCGGCGTCGGACACCTCGGGCTCGCCGCACACACAGGCCGATGACGCGGAGGTCGGCGGCATCCGCGGGCGCGAGGCGCTCGACCGGCTGCGCAACGTGGTCGGGCGCGTGGAATCTTCGTGGCGACCGGCGACCGCGGAAGAGGGCTTTGAGATCGTGCGCCGGCGGCTGTTCGAGCCGCTCGCCGGGCCGGACGCCTTCAAGCAGCGCGACGTGACCGCGCGCGCCTTTGCGGACCTCTATCACGCGCAGGGCGCCGAGTTCCCGCCCGAGTGCAAGGGCGGCGACTACGAGAAGCGCATCCAGGCCGCGTACCCAATCCATCCCGAGATCTTCGACCGCCTCTACACCGACTGGTCCACGCTGCTCAAGTTCCAGCGCACGCGCGGCGTGCTGCGCCTGATGGCGGCGGTGATCCACAGCCTGTGGGAGAAAGGCGATCGCAATCCGTTGATCCTGCCGTCCACGGTGCCGATCGACGATCCGCGCGTGCAGTCCGAGCTGACGCGCTACCTCTCGGACAACTGGGCGCCGATCATCGAGAAGGACGTGGATGGGCCGAGCTCGCTGCCGCTCAAGATTGACGCTGAGCAGCCCAACCTCGGCAAGCTGCACGCGACGCGGCGCGTGGCGCGCACGATCTACCTCGGCTCCGCGCCGACGACGGCGGCGGCACACCGCGGGCTCGAGGACCGACGCGTCAAGCTCGGCTGCGTGATGCCTGGCGAGTCGCCCGCGGTGTTCGGCGACGCGCTGCGCCGACTGGCGGCGGCGGCGACCTACCTCTATCAGGACGGGCCGCGCTTTTGGTACGCCACGCAGCCGACGGTCACCAAGCTCGCCGAGGACCGCGCCGAGCAGTTGAAGCGGGATTCGGACAAGGTGGCCGCCGAGCTCGACGAGCGAGTGCGCAGCGACCTCAAGAAGGGGGGCGACTTCTCGCGCATTCATCCGTTGCCGCGCACCGGTGCAGATGTGCCCGACGATCTCGACACGCGCCTCGTGGTCTTGCCGCCCGAGCATGCGTACACCAAGGAAGAGGGCAACGCGGCCGAGATGGCCGCGCGAGCGATCCTCGAGTCTCGGGGCAACACGCCGAGGCTCTACCGCAACACGCTGGTCTTCCTCGCCGCCGACAAAGCCCGCATGCAGGACCTCGATGAGGCGCTGCGGCGCTTCCTCGCATGGAAGTCGATCGTCGCCGAGAAGGAGACCCTGAACCTCGACCCGCACCAGGTGCGACAGGCGGAGACCCAGCGCAAGGCGGCCGACGGCGCCGTGACGGCGCGCCTGCCCGAGACGTACCAGTGGCTGCTGGTCCCGGTGCAAGACACGCCCCGGGACGCGGTCGGATGGCAGGCGTTCCGACTCCCTGGCGGCCAAGACCCACTCGCGGTGCGCGCGAGCAAGAAACTGAAGAACGACGAGCGCCTTATCG
>JAQBWE010000214.1 GCA_027625315.1 Planctomycetota bacterium | reverse complement strand
GGTGCATTCTTGGAGCGTCCCGCTCGGTGCATTCTTGGAGCGTCCCGCTCGGTGCATTCTTGGAGCGTCGCATTTCCGGAGCGCGTCGCTTCGGACGACGGCTAGCGATCGGCCTTCACCCCGCCGTGGAACATGGCCAACACCGGCCGGGCGAGACGGTCGGGCCGCGGCGCAGGCGTGTGGCCCGCCGCGTCGAGCGCCACGCGATCGGCCATCCCCAGCAGGAGTTGCACCCGGCGATCAGCGGCGGCTCGCTTGAGGCCCTTGGAGGGCGCCACACCCGACACGATCGCGCGCACGAGGTCGAGGTACTGCTCGCGTAGCGCGTCGACGCGCCTGCGCAGGTGATCGGGGAGATCCTGGGCCACGTCCTGCAGCAGCCGCGCCTCCGCGGGCAACGCCAGCACGCGCCGGATGTGATCCGTGACGAGCGAGCGCACTTGCTCCTTGGCGCCGCGGAGCGCCAGCGCAGCTTCGGCTGACCGAATGGCGCGGTCGAGCACGCGCTGCTTGACGAGGTAGATCAGCTCTTCCTTGCCGGCGACGTAGCGGTAGAGGTTCGGGCCGGACGTGCCGGCGCGCTCGGCCACGTCTCGCATGGTCAAGCCATGCGGCCCGCGCTCGGCCAAGATCTCGGCGCCCGCGTCGAGCAGGCGCTCGACCCTACGCTCGCGGCGCACCGGACACGTCCCCGCGGTAGGCGACGTAACAGGTCGTGGTCTCCCAGAGGCGTACCTCGTCGAGCGGGAGCGACGTCGCGACCAGGCGATCCCAGATCCACACCGCGATGTGCTCGGCGGTGGGGTACTCGATGATGTCATTCAGCAGCGTGTGATCGAGCGGCCCGAGCACCTCGGCCTGAACGATCTGCTTCACGTCGGCGAAGTCCACGACCATGCCCGACTCCGGGTCGATGGGGCCTCTGCACAGCACATCGAGGCGGTACGTGTGGCCGTGCAGATTGCGGCACTTGCCCGGATGTCGCGGCAGGTGGTGGGCGGCCTGGAACTCGAAGCGGCGGGCGACGATCACGGCCGGATTGTAGGGTGACCGCGTGTGCTTGACCCGGCCGCGTGGCGGCGCGGGCCGAAACTTCCGGGCCCTGAACACCGTCTGAGGGCGGGATCCGCCCGCGGGCCCACCCGACCGTAGAATCGGACGCTGGCCTCGCCGGCCCGGAGGTTCTCATGACCCGACTCCCGCGCGCCCGACTCCTCGCGAGAGCCCTCCCGGGCGCCGCCGTCGCCCTGGCCGTCTATCTGAGCTCCCTAGGCGTCCTGGCAGACTCCGTCTCCGCGGGCGACAAGGCCACCGGCCGCATCGACCTCGAAGCGAGCCTCGAACCGGCCGATCTGGCCCCTGGCGGGAGCGGCACCCTCATCATTCGCGCCACGCTCCTCAACAAGGAGCACGACCTTGAGCACTACATCTACGCCGCGGGCGAGAAGGCCCTGACGTGGACACCGCTGGCCGCTCCAGGCGTCACCTACGACGTCGCCGGAGCCACCCTGAGCCCGCCGATGGCCGTGGAGGACGAGGGGTCGACGTACCAGGCCTGGATGAACGAGTTCGAGCTGCGCGTGCCGGTCACGCTCGGCCCCGACACGGCGCCGAGCACGCAGGTAGGCGCGGCGCTGACCTATAGCGGCTGCATCAAGAGCACCGGCTGCTACGCCCCCGTGAAGGATCACAAGGTCTCGGTCGCGCTGCCCGGCGGCGCGGGTGGCGGCGTCTTGGCGGATTCCACGCCCGTCGGCTCGACCGTGGGGATCGATGTGGCCAACGGCGGCACCGCCAGCATCGACTACGACGAGGACAAGGGCGAGGTGATCGTCACCTTCGTGCCGGCGTTCTTGCACCACATGTACGGTCCGGGCACCACGGAGCCGGGGACCGTGCCCATCGGCGTCGAGCCCGTGGCCTCCGAGGGCGTGACCTGGGGCCCGGTGGCCATCGAGGCCGACGACGTCATCGAGATGCCCGTTTCGGTCCGCGTCCCCGTCACGAAGACAGACGCCGTGCGCGAGCTCGCTGTCCGGGTCACGTTCAGCGCGTGCGACGACGCCGGCTGCAAGGGACCCGTGCAGGGCGAGAGGCTGACCCTGCGCTGGCCGGGTGCCAAGGCGGCGCCCGAGGAGGCGCCGAAGGGCGCCGACGCCCAGAAGACGGGCGGCCTGCTGTTCCCCGTCATCGAGGGCGACACGCTCGACAAGAGCCTGGCGCCGGTCGCCGACGATGCCGGCGCCGTGCAGGCGGCCGCCGAGGAGAGCCTGCTGCTCGCCATGGGCCTGTTGTTTCTCATGGGCATTGGGTTGGCGTTCACGCCCTGTGTGCTGCCGATCATTCCCATCACGGTGAGCGTGATCACCGGCGGCAACGCCGACATCCCCAAGCAGCGCCTGTCCGCGCTGCTCCTCACCTACGTCGCGGGCCTCTCACTTGCCTTCGCCACCATGGGCACGATCGCCGCCGGCGTTGGCGGCAGCCTCAGCGCCGCGTTCGCCATGCCGGGTGTGCAGTGGAGCATCGCGATCCTGTTCATCGGTCTCGCATTCAGCATGATCGGCGTCTACGAGCTGCAGCCCCCCGCGTGGCTGATGAAGCTCCAGGGCGGCGCTCAGAAGCGCTCGGGCTCGCTCATCGGCGCGTTCATGTTCGGCATCCTCGGCGCGATCATCGCCAGCCCGTGCACGGCGCCGGCGGTGGCCGGCGCGCTCATCGTCGTGGCCAAGACCGGCAGCCTCGCCATCGGTTTCTGGATGTTCTTTGCGTTCGGCCTGGGCATGGGCACGGTGTTCTTTGCCGCGGGGGCACTCAACTTCCTCGCGCGGCCCGGCCCTTGGATGGTCTGGGTGCGCTACACGTTCGGCATGCTGCTCTTCGGCGTGGCGCTCTACTACCTCTACAGCGGTGGGCTCGTGAGCACGCCGGTGCTGTGGATCATGGGCCTCGTGATCACGGTCTTGGCGGTCGTGGGCGTGGCCTGGCACCTGCGCACCAAGGAGTACGAAGAGCCCGCGCGCGCGCGGCGCCGCGGCCTCGAGGTCGGTGCCATGTGGCTCGCGGCGCTCGTGCTCGTGGCCATCCTCGGCAGTCACCAGAGTGGCGAATGGGTCTATGTGAAGGACCGCGCCCACCTGGCGCAGCTGGTCAAGGAGGCGAACGCCGAGGGCAAGCCCGTGGTTGTGGACTTCTGGGCGGAGTGGTGCCACTACTGCAAGGAGTACGACAAGCTGATCGAGGGCGACGAAGACCTCAAGGCGCAGTTCGAGCGCGTGGCGAAGTTGAAGGTCGACCTGACCGACGACGCGGAGCGCTGGGACCTACGCCACGCAGTCGGCCTCACGCTCCCCGCCCAGCCCTACATGGTGTTCATCGACCGCGAGGGGCGCATCCGCAAGGGCGCCGACGTGACCCAGTGGAACGGCGATGGCGAGGCCGGCATCGCGCAACTACGGGCTCGACTGGCCGTCGTACTGGGCGGTGAGACGACGGAAGCGAAGCCCGTGGAGGCCGGCGCCACGCCGGGCACGAAGTCTGACACGGAGCCGGGCGCACCGCGCTGACCTGCTTGTCGTCTCGGTAGGGCGTTATCCGGGCAGGATCACCGCGTCCTGCACCTGGTTCTCTTGGCACGCGAGGTCAATCGCGCTCTGAAGGTCTGTGCACGGCAGCAGTCCCATCGGGCGCAGCAGGTCACGCGACATCTCCGACACCACGTAGACCGGATGATCTTTGGCGATGCGCTTGATGCTGTACGCCGTCAGTCCGTAGGGGTGGAACTCCTTGCGCAGCGCGAGGAGATGCCGCGACGGCTTGCCCGCCGTGAACCAAGGCAGCAGGGCGCCGTGGCCCGGGCCGCGCTCCGCGGGGGCGCTCCAGACAATCGGCGCGCCGGGCTTCGCCCAGGCCACGGCGCGCAGCAGCGTCTTGTGACACTGGATCAGGTCACTCGACGCCGCGCCGCGGCTGCCCGCGATGACGAGGTCGGCCGGCTCCGGCTCGCGCCACGCGAACAGCCGCTTGTAGTGTTCGACGGCCTGCGCGTGCGCGGCGCCGACCTCGCCCGCGGCGGCGGCCGCGACCTTGCCCTGCGTGTCGAGCACGACGTTGAGGAGCCACGTCCGCCCGAACGCGCGCGCAACGCGCAGGAGGGCGGCGTGGAACGCGTTGCCTGCGAGCGTCCCCGCGGCGCTACGGATCGAGCCGTCGGGGCGCACGAGTGAGTCGAGCGTGAGCCGATGCGCCGCGAGCACGGTGTCGCGGTCGGCGACGCCTGGCACGAGGGCCTTGGGGCCGCCGCCGAACCCGGCGAGGTGGTGGGGGGCGACACTGCCCGTGAGGATGACGAGATCGGCCTCGGCCACGTGCCGGTGAACGCGCACGGGTCCGAGCTGGGGATCGTCCAGGATCTTCACGTTCATGTCCGGCGTCCCCGGTGAGGACTGCACCGGGCGGAACGTGGCGAGGATCTCAGGGCCGAGCATGGCCTCGACTTGATCTCGCGGCGTGGCCGGATGGATGCCGCGCGCGATCACGATGCGCATGCGGTCGGGGGTGAAACCCCGCCGCGCGAGCCGGGCGATGATCGGCAGCAGATACGTGCTGGCCGAAGCCGGGCGCGTGCCGTCGGGGACGACGAGGGCGACGGTACCGGCGCCCTGCGCCGCCTCGCCCAGGGGCCGGGCGTCCATCGGGGCGTCCAGCGCCTTGGCTACGATGCCGAGCGGATCGCCTGCGGCCGTGGGCTGGCTCGGTGCGACGACGCGCGACGCGATCGCGTCCGGCAGCGTCACGTCGATTTCGGCCGCTCCATACGCCACTCGTGCCGTCGTCACGAGCGCGATGCTACCGCCCGGTCGCCTACTCGGCGCCCAGCTTCCATGTGCGCTCGACGATGCGGTGCGGATTCTCGAATCCGACGCGCGAGAGGTTGTGGCAGGCGCGGCAGCTCTCGCGGCCCGGCGTGAGTTGGCGCTGACGCTCGAGCCAGACCTTCTTCACGGCGAGATAGTGCATGCGGCTGCCGTAGCCGATGTCGTACACCACAGTGTCGCCAAGGTCCGTGCGCCCGATGGTGGGGCCGGGCTCCACGCCGCGGGCCGGGACGGCGGCGTAGCCCACCGACGGCAGCTCCTCGGGACGACTCAACTTGGCGACGGTCTTGCCGTTGCGCTCGACGCAGGCCCAGATGCGCAGCGCACCATCGCGAACGGGCGGGAACGCGAGCGGACTCCCCTCGTTCTCGCTCAGGCAGCCGCGCGGCCCGGGGTCGGGACTGCGCGATGCCTCGGCCGCTTCGATGACCGCCGCGGGCATCGCCAGCGCGTGCCGCGCAGAGTCGCCACCTGCGAAGAACGCAACGCCCACGCCCAACAAGAGCACGGCAGCCGCGACCGTCGCAATCCGGATCAGGCGTCCCGAGCCTGCGGCCAGCGCGGTGTGTACACGCGCGCGCACATCCCCGGGGACTCGCGCGGCGAGCCCCGCCCGGTAGCTCGCCCCC
>JAQBWE010000213.1 GCA_027625315.1 Planctomycetota bacterium | reverse complement strand
CTCCTCGAGCTCGCCGCGGCGCTCCAGCAGGTGCTGGCGCTCGCGCGCGCTCTCGAGTTCCTGCTTCACGTCCTGTAGGGACTTCAATTCAGTGCGCTCGGCCTGCCACTTGGCGGTCAGGTGCTTGTCCTGCTCGGCGAGGTCTTCGAGCTCGGACTCGAGGACGGCCAGGCGGTCCTTGCTGGCGCGGTCGCGTTCCTTCTGGAGCGCGTAGCGCTCCATCTCCAAGCGCATGCGTGCGCGCTGCACGCGATCCAGCGCTTGCGGCACGGAGTCGATCTCGAGGCGCAGCCCGGAGGCCGCCTCGTCGATGAGGTCGATGGCCTTGTCGGGCAGCTGGCGGTCGGGCAGGTAGCGCGTCGATAGGCGCACGGCGGCGACGAGCGCCGCGTCCTGGATGCGCACACCGTGGTGCACCTCGTAGCGCTCCTTGAGGCCGCGCAGGATGGCCACGGATTCCTCGAAGCCCGGCTCGCCCACGAACACGGGCTGGAAGCGGCGCTCCAGCGCCTTGTCCTTCTCGATGTGCTTGCGGTACTCGTCGAGCGTGGTCGCGCCGATGCAGTGCAGGTCGCCGCGCGCGAGCGCGGGCTTGAGCAGGTTGGCGGCGTCGGCCGCGCCCTCCGCTGCGCCGGCCCCGACGATCGTGTGCAGCTCGTCGATGAACAGCACGATCTCGCCACGGCCCTGCTCAACCTCCTCAAGCACGGCCTTCATGCGCTCCTCGAACTCGCCGCGGTACTTCGCGCCCGCGAGGAGTCGGCCGAGATCGAGGGCAAGCAGGCGCGCGCCCTTGAGCGCCTCGGGTACGTCACCCGCGACGATGCGGCGCGCGAGCCCTTCGGCGATCGCGGTCTTGCCGACGCCGGGGGCGCCGATCAGGACCGGGTTGTTCTTCGTGCGGCGCGAAAGAACCTGCATCACGCGCCGGATCTCGTCGTCGCGGCCGATGACCGGATCGATCTTGCCGTCGCGCGCGCGGCGCGTGAGGTCGAGCGTGTACTTCTCCAGCGCCGCGTAGCGGCCCTCGGGAGCGGCGTCGGTGGCCTTCTGGGTGCCCTTGATGCCGGTGATGGCCTGGGCGACGGCGGCGGCGTTCGCGCCGTGCGTGCGCAGGAGGTCAAACGCCTTGCCTGCGCCCTCCGCGAGGATGCCCTGCAGGAGGTGCTCCGTGCTGACGTACTCCTCGCCGTTCTTCTTGGCGGCCTTCTCGGCTGCGGTGAGCACGTCGCGCGTGCGGCGGCCCACGCCCGGCTCGCTGCCGCCCTGCATGCTCGGCTGACGCGTCAGCTCGCGCTCGAGCAGCGTCGTGAGGTCCTCGACCGGCGCGCCGGTCTTGGCCAGCACGGCGGGCACGATGCCCTGCGGCTGCACGAGGAGCGCATGGAGCAGGTGCTCCGGCGTGATCTCCGCGTGGCCGGCTTCCTGGGCGCGCGCGTGCGCGGCCTGGAGGGCCTCTTGGGACTTGTGGGTCAGGCGGTCGAGCATGGGGGTGTTTGGCTCCAATCGTGGGGGAGGCGGACGGGCCGGGAACCGGCCCGTCCGCGGGGGTGCGTGCGGCGGTTCGCTACGCGATCGTGAGCTTCTTGGGCTTGGCGGCCTCCGACTTGGGCAGGCTGATGGCCAGCACGCCGTCGGTGAACGAGGCCGCGGCCTTGTCGAAGTCCACGCCCGAGGAGAGCTACACCGAACGCTGGAAGCTGCCGAAGCTGCGCTCGACCAGGTGGTAGCTCTTCTCCTTGGTTTCGCGGTCGCTGTGCTTCTCGCCCGTGATCGTGAGGACGCCGTCTTCGATCGTGATGTTGACGTTGTCCTTCGCCACGCCGGGCAGCTCCGTGCGGACGGTGATGTGGTTCTCGTCTTCCTCGATGTCCATGGCTGGGCGCAGGGCGCGGCTCTGCAGCATCGAGGCGGGGTTCGTGAACCAATCGTCGAGCAGGCGGCCGAAGGGCGCGAAGCCCGTCGGCTGGTTCGAACGCTTCGTGAGTTCGTTGAGGGTGGTCATGGTGGGTTCTCCTTCACTTCGCGCCCGGGGGGGGGCGCAGCGACTGTGTTGGTCGCCTGATTCCAAAGGGCGTGCCACGGCGCGCAGGGCCATTGCATGCGGCCCTATGGGCAGCCCGTGGGCCGGGTCTGCCGCTTTGGCAAGCAGGAGTGGCACGCCCGTGCGCGGGGGACAGCTGCTTAGGCGAAGGGCGCGAGCACCCGCGCGAGCTCTGCGCGTAGTGCCGCGCTGCACTCGATCAGCGGCAGTCGGCAGGCCGCGCTCGGGATGACCCCGCGCAGCACCAACGCCGCCTTGACGGGCTGGGGATTGGGCTCGAGGAACAGCGTGCGGAACAGCTCCGCCAGGCGGTCGTGGCTCGCCAGGGCGCCGGGCCAGTCGTGGGCGAGCGCCGCGTCGACCAACCCGCTCACCGCGGCAGGCACCACGTTGCTCGCCACCGACACCACGCCCATCGCGCCCAGCGCGATCATCGGCCAGGTGATGCCGTCATCGCCGCTGAAGATGGGCACATCGCACGCGGCGCGCAGCGCCGTGACGCGTCCGACGGACTCGGTCTCCTTGAGGCCGATCACGCCGCCGCCGGCCGCGACGCGGGCGACGGTCGCGACGTCGATGTCGATGCCGGTACGGCCGCGAATGTGATAGAGCATCGCGGGCAGGCCGCCGTCGTCGATCATCGCGCGGAAGTGGCGGTAGAGCCCTTCCTGCGTGGGCTTGTTGTAGTACGGCGCCACCGCGAGGCAGGCGTCCGCGCCGGCTTGGCGCGCGGCCTTCGTCATGGCCACGGAGTGGGCCGTGTCGTTCGTGCCGGTTCCGGCCACGACGGGGACGCGACCCGCTGCGGCCTCGACCACCGTCGTAATGACCTCGACGCGCTCGTCGTCGGTCAGCGTGGGCGATTCGCCCGTGGTGCCGCAGGGCACGAGGAAGTCGACGCCGCCCGCGATCTGGCTCTCGACGAGCCGGCGCAGGGCGACCGTATCCACCGCATCGCCGGCGAACGGCGTGACGAGCGCGGTGCCGCAGCCCGTGATGTTCTTCTCGCTCACCTTAGAGATCCTGCCTCGCCGCCTCACGGGCGCGAAGCATCTCGTCGCGCATTTCGCGTACGGCCGCCGGGAGGCCGACGAACAGGCTTCGCGCCACGAGGGCGAAACCGATGTTCAGCTCTTCGACCTCAGGCAGCGCCGCGACGCGCCACACATTGCGATACGTCAGGCCGTGGCCCGCATGGACGCGCAGGCCGAGCTGGTGCGCCGTCGTGGCGGCCTTGCGGATGGCCATGAACTCGTGCACGACGGCGGCGTCGCCGCGGGCGTTGGCGTAGCGACCCGTGTGGATCTCGACGACCTCGGCGCCCACGTCGTTCGCGGCGAGCATCGCCTGTTCGTCAGGATCCACGAACACCGACACCACGATGCCGTCAGCGCGCAGGGCATCGACGGTCGCCTTCACGTTGTCGCGCTGGCCGGCCACGTCGAGGCCACCCTCCGTGGTGACCTCCTCGCGCTTCTCGGGCACGAGGCAAACGTGGTCCGGGCGAATGCGACGCGCGAACGCGACCATGGCCTCCGTGCATGCCATCTCGAGGTTCAACGGAACTGCGAGCGCTTCGCGCACGAGCTCGACGTCGCGATCCTGGATGTGCCTGCGATCTTCACGCAGGTGCATCGTGATGAGATCGGCACCGCCGAGGATGGCAGCGTGGGCCGCGGCCAGGGGTTCGGGAAAGCGCTCGCCGCGCGCTTGGCGCACGGTGGCCACGTGGTCGATGTTTACGCCGAGTCGAATCATGCTGCGACGATACGAATCTCAAGGGAGCGATGGCAGTGGGGGTGGCAGTGCTTTTCCGGCCTTCCGCGGCACAATGCCGCGCGAGGAGCAAGGTCCATGCGCATCCAGGCCGGTCGGTTGAAGGGCCGCGCGTTGCCCGTGCCGCGCGGTGCCCGGCCCGCGAGCGGGCGGCTCAAGACCTCGCTCTTCTCGGTGCTCGCGGGCTACATCGACGGCGCCCGCGTGCTGGATCTGTGCGCCGGCGCCGGCGCGCTCGGACTCGAGGCGCTCTCCCGGGGGGCCGCGTCCGTGGTGCTCGTGGACCGCGAGCCCCGCACGGTGAAGGGCCTGCGAGCCTGGCTGGCCGAGGCCGACCGCGAGGGGCGTGGCGACGCCCGGCGGGGGGATGTTCTGCGGGGGCCGCTGCCGCCGGGCCCCTTTGACCTCATTTTTCTCGATCCGCCGTTCGTGCTCTGGGAGGGCTCTGAGGCCGCGACGATGGTCGGTCGCGCGGTGTCGCTTTTGGCGCCCGAGGGCCTCTTGGCCTGCAAGCTCCCCGCAAAATCGCCGCTTCCAGAGGATCCCCGTTGGCGGCTGGTGCGCCACACAGCCGTAGCTTCTGCGGCCTACGCCCTCTTGGCGATCGGCGGGGAGACGGACGCGGGAGACAAAGAGCCGGGTCCGGGATCAAGCGCGGCGGGGGATCGGCCGAATTGAGGATGGAAGAGGCTCGCAAGCGAGCGGACCTCATTCTGCGTAGGACTCGCCCGTGCTGCCGACCTCGAAGACCCCCCGCTGCGCCGCTCCTGAGGTTCGCCCCGGGGCCTCGACGCTCACCCAGGCCTGCGGCGACGCCCTGCGTCCCATCGGCCCCGAGCGCCTGCGCGCCCTGCGGGAGGCCATCCGCAGCGGCACCTACCCGAACGACGCCCAGGTCCTCGGCGGTCTCACCCGACTGCTCCGCGCCGCTGAGCAAGCTGGCTAAGCAGCTGCTTGGTTCCGCGGCGAGGCCGCGTGCTACTCGGCGGCTAGACCGCAGGCCTTTACAGAGTCCCAACGGACGCGTGGCGTTTGCCTCCCCCCGTGGTTCGATGGCTCAGATGGCTGCATCCCCCTCGACCCGTCTCCGGCTGGCCCGACTCGTGTGCTGGTCCGTGATCGCGTGCTGCGGGCTACTCGGACTCTCGGGCGGCACGCCCGCTGACGCCGGCGACGGCTGGTGGGGCGCGCTCGATGAGGGCGAGGCGGTTTCGCTTGCCAACGTCATCCGGCAGCCGCGCGACTACCGCGATCGCATGCTGACGTTCTACTGCGTGCTGTTCACCGCGTCGGGTGAGTACAAGTACTACCCGCCGAACACCGCGTTCAGCGAGGGTCAGTTTGCCAACTTCGCCGCCTGGCCCGACGGGTCGGCCGTGTGGGACGAAGCCGTGTTCCGCGGGAACTTCCCGTTCCTCTACCTGCGGCGCACGAACACGCAGCTCGACGAGCTCGTCGCCCTGCCGCGCTTCACGCGACTGGAATGTACGGGCAAGATCCGCGACATCGTGCGTGGCCGTCCCGCCATCGAGGTGTTCTCGTTCCGCCCGACCGGCCATCGCCTCGGCAAGCCTGTCGTCGACAGCATCCTCTGGGGCATCAACTACACGCGTCAGGGCACGCGCGAGGGGGATCAGAGCGCGGCTCGGCGCTTCTACGAAGCGCTGCAGCCCGATCTCCCGCCGGTGTATGCCATTCACGTGCGCAAGTATCTGGCTGACACGTTGCGCCGCTTGGGCCATGACGAAGAAGCCGCGCGCTACGAGCGCG
>JAQBWE010000212.1 GCA_027625315.1 Planctomycetota bacterium | reverse complement strand
AGGCCCCGGGGCTGGGCGCAGCCAAGGCCCTGCTGGGCCGCGTGCTGCACGCGTCCGGGCGAACCGACGAGGCGCTCGCGCTGCTGGACGGCGCGCTGCTCGAGCACCCGAGTGAGGCGGCGGTGTACGCCGCCCTCGGTGCGGCGCATTCCGGGCGCGGCGCGTATGCCGTGGCGGCGGATCAGTACCGGATGGCGGTGCGCACCGGCGATGCCTCGGTGGAGACGGGCTTGGGGCTCGCCGAGGTGCTCAGCCACCTCGACAGGGCGCAGGAGGCGCGCGCGGTTCTGGAGATCCTGGTGCGCCAGCACGAGCGCGCAGCCGAGCCCTGGTATGTGCTCGGCATGTTGCAGCAGGACGCGGGCGACACGGCGGGCGCGCTGGGCAGCTACGGCCAATGCCTGTCGCTGGACCCGGGCCACGAGCGCGCGCGCGAGGCGCTGACGACGCTGCGCCGCGTCACGGGTCGTTAGCCCGAATCGCCGCGCGGCGGAAGGCGGCGCGGGTGGTACCCCCAACGGGATTTGAACCCGTGTTTTCGGCTTGAAAGGCCGATGTCCTGGACCAGGCTGGACGATAGGGGCAAGCGGCAACCGCCGAAGCGCAGAGAGTCGGCGCTACAGCCCGAATGTCAAGCAGCGTCGGACGTGCGCACAGCCCGGGAGGCCCCGCCGCAAGCTCAGTTGGCGGGCTTGAACAGCCGGATGAGCCAGTCCCGCCAGCGGTCCGCGTTGTCGCCGACCAACTGCCAATCGATCGCCATCGTCTGGAAATCCACGTCCGGACGCCACTGGAGCCGCGGCTCCTCGGGCGCCGGCACTCCCACCCGCAGCGGGATCTGGGCCGAACGACCCCGGGCCAGCTCTTCCTCAATGGCCGGACTCACCAGCCAACGCAGGAGCTTCACTCCGTTCTCCGCGTTGGGTCCGCCCTTCACGAGCGCCGCCGTATTCGGGATCAGCACCGTGCCGGCCTCGCCCGGGCTGCTGTCCGGATAGATGACCGCCAAGTGCGGGCTCTTCTCCGTCAACGCAATGAAGCTGTCGTCGGTGTCGGTCAGCCCGAAGCAGACCTTCTCGGACTTCTCCGCCACCGCACGCATCACGCGACCGTTCGAACTCACGACCTTCATCGTGCCCTGCTCGCGCGCCGCAGCCACCCGCTCGAAGAACGACTTCGCCGCGGCCTCGTCGCCCGTGAGCAGCGCAACGGCGTGCGTGTACGTCGTACCCGTCAACGGCTCCGCCATGCTCGTCGCGTAGCCCATCGCGGCGTACTTCGGATCGAGCAAGTCCTCCACGCGCGTCGGCCAGTCCTTCGGGTCGGGCAGCAGCTCCGTGTTCACGAGCAGCACCCGCGCCCGTGCGCCGAACGCCACATAGCGACCGCCGGGATCACGCCACGCCGCCGGGAACTCCTCGGCCAACCCGGCCGGCAGCGGCGCCATCACGCCGCTCTTGCACAGATGCACCATGTGCATGATCTCGTTGGACCAGTACACGTCGGCGCGGGGCCGCGCGCGCTCCTGCATGAGTCGCTGGGGCAAGCCCACGCTGCGCATCGCCTCCGACTCGCCGTGGTAGTCCACGACGATGCCGTGGACCTGCTGGAAGAGGTCCGCGAACCGCTGGCTCTGATCTTGGTCGACGCCGCAGTACAGCGTCACCCGGGCCTCGTTCCCGTCGCCGCAGCGGGCGAGAAAGAGCGCGAATAGGATGAGAAGCGACAGGCGGCGCATGAGTCCCTCCGATCAGCCGAGATTGTATCCCTGCGGTAACACCGTGGCTGCCCTGATACGACAGCCCCGCTGGCTAGAGGTCGCCCAGCCGCCCCCGACGGGCGGCGTCTTTGAAGCGGCCGGGGTCGACGCCGAGCACCTTCAGCTTCTTATGAAAGTTGGGCCGGCTGATGCCCGCGAGCCGCGCCGCGGCCGCCACGTTGCCGGCCGTCTGCACGAGCAGTTCCTGGACGTAGTGCACCTCAAAGCGCCGCTGCGCCTCCTTGAGGGGCAGCGGGCTGCCGTCGTCCTCGGTCGAGCCATTGCCCTCAGGCTCGGCGTGCCCGTGCGCGGCCAACTCCGCCTCGACGTGCTCGAAGCCATCAGGTGAGAGCTTGCGCTCCACAAGCGCCCGCAGGCGCCGATTCTCGCGGTTGACGCGCGATTCTTCGATCGCGCGCCCCAGCGTGTGGGCCGCGTCCTCGATCGCGAACGGCTTCTGGATGTAGTCCTTCGCGCCGCGGCGCATGGCCTCCAGGGCGATCTCCATCGTCCCGTAGCCGGTCATCACGACGACGGGGATGGAGGCATCCATCTCGACGAGGATGGCCGTGATGTCGAGGCCGGAGAGATCGGGCAACTTGACGTCGGTCAAGACCGCGTCAAAGCCGCCCTGGACGAACAACTCCACGCCCCCGCGGCCGGTACCGGCCGCCGCACAGCGATAGCCGGCCCGCTCGAGCCCCTTGACGAGGGCATGGCGCATCGACTCTTCGTCATCGATCACGAGGACGCGCGGACGGGCACCGGCGGGATCAGTCGGGGTCATGCCTCGGCAAGAGCAACTCGCGGGCCAGCGGGTCGAACCGGGCGTGCGCGGGTCCGTTGGGCCCTCCATGCGCATGCTCGTCTCCCTCGGTGCCCTCGCCGTCCTAGCCGTCCTCGCCTTGGGCCTGATGCGCTCGGAGCCCGAGCCCAGCGAGCCGGTGCTCGCCGTCGCTGAGCCGGTGGCGGATGAGCCCGCACCGCCCACCCTCCGGGGCGCCACCGCGCCCCCCGAGGTCGCGGAGGCCGCGCCGGCCACAGAGGAGGAGGAACTCGACTGGAACGCTCGCGAAGGCGTGTCCATTGACGACGCGCCGGAGGACCCGCTCGAGACGGGCTCCTGCGCCTTGCACATCGAGTTGCGGCGGGACGACGACGAGGCGCCGTTTGACAGCGCCGTCCATCTGTGGCGTCTGGACGCGCCTGCCAACGAGGACTGGAACGTCGGCGACCGCAAGTACGCCCAAGGCAAGACAGAGGGAGGCTCCGCGACTTGGCACGAATTGCCTGCCGGTCGCTACCGGCTCTACGTGCCCGGTCAGCGCAAGGGCAGCGACGATCCCGCGGCGTTCGAAGTCGTCGGCGCGCATACTTACGTCACGCGCGACGTCCCGGCGCCGCGCCGCGCCCCCGTCTACGTGCGGCTCTACGACGAGCTCGATCGGCCCCTGGCGACGGCGTGGCGGCGCAGCGGTGGCGTGGGCTCGGTCTCGTCGTCCGGCAGCGGGCCGGACTGGGCGAAGCGGCGCACACTGCGGGGCAACCGCTACATCCATGTATTGGGTCTCGGCGGTTGTAGCGGCTCCGGCGGCGGTCGGGGTCGGCCGATTCCGATGGACCTGCACGCCGAAGGGCTGCTGCTGGGTCGCTTCTCCGAGCCGGATCGCGAGCGATCGTGGTCGTCCTCCTACGAGCTCGGCGCCGACGGCACCTCGACCGTGTCGGTGTTCGTGCGCAAGGAAGACGCCGAGCCCGTGACGCTGATCGCGCCCGTGCTCTCGATGACCCTGATCCACGACGCGATCCTGCTGCCCGACGGCACGCGCGCGATTGACGCGGGCGCGAGCATCCGCGCGCAGGCCAAGGCCATCCCGGCGCCGAGCGACCTGACCGAGCGACCCTGGCGGGAGATGACGATCGAGGTCAAGGCCACGCTCAAGGGCTACGAGTCCCTGACCCTCGACTTCAGCCAGCGCATGAGCCGGCGCACGTTCACGATGGAGCTCGCCCCCGAGTAGTGCCGTCAGGGCGCGAGGGGAATCGACACGGTCATGCGGGCACCGCCCTCCGGCGCGTCCCCCACCGCGATCGCCCCGCCATGGCGCTCCACGATGCCGTAGCTCACAAACAGCCCGAGCCCGGTCCCATCGTCGCGACCCGTGAAGAACGGCTCGAAGATGCGGTCGCGATCCTCGGCGGCGATGCCGGAACCGGCGTCGCGAACCTCGACCACACCGTGGCCCCCCTCACGTCGCGTGGCAATCACGATGCGCTCGCCATCGTCGATCGCGTGCAGCGCATTCGTCACGAGGTTGAGCACGACCTGGTGGATCTGGCCCTCGTCGCCCAACACCACCGGCTCGCCGGCGTGCTCCTCGACGACCTCGACCTGCCGCCGGGCATAGGTGGGCGCGGCGGTGCGCAAGACATCGGCCACGACTTCGTCCAATCGAACCGGAGCGAACGCACGCTGCCCCGGTCGCGCGACGTCCAGCAACGCCTGCACGAGCACCGCCGCGCGCTTGGCGGTGCGGTGCGCGACATCGATGTCCTCAAGCACGGAAGGGTCATCGCTGCCCGCGCGCGCGCCTTCAAGACAGCCGAGGATGCCGCCCAGCAGGTTGTTGAACTCGTGCGCGACGCCGCCTGCCAGCGTGCCGAGACCGGCCATCTTCGCGGCCTGCACGAGCCGGTCCTTCGTGGCGCCGAGTTCCTCCAGCGCCTTCGTGCGGGCCGCCAGCGTCTCCTCGAGCGCGGCGGTCTTACGACGCACCTCCTCCTCAAGGCCCTCAGTGGCAATGCGGATCTGGTCGCGCATGCGCTCGACGTCGTGGCCGAGCGCACGCAGCTCTTCGGCGCCGCCGCGCTCGGCGGGCACGGGCGTGGCGAGATCGCCGCCCGCAATGCGATCGACGGCCGTGCGCAAGCGCCGCACCGGACGCACGACGAGCCGGTACAGCGTGGCGGCGAGAATGAGGGCCATGCCGAGCAACAAGAGCCCGAGCCGGAGCGTCAAGGCCTGCGCACGGGCCGAGGCCGCGGCCTCAGCGTCGCGCGCCGCTTCGCTTCGCTGGACAGCCATCGCGGCGTCGATGCGCGCGACACTGTGGCGCTCCATCTGCTCGCGGAGGATGCCGATGCGCTCGCTCTCTTCGCGTCCGCGGCGGCGCACCTCGCTCACGAGCGCGTCCATGATCGCTTCGGCGTCGATCCGCGCGGGGTCCTCGGCGCGCCGGTAGAGCGCCAGCGGCTCCTGCTCGAGCCACGCGCGCAGGCGCAAGGTGTGCCCTTCGGAGAGTCCGCTCGCGATCTCCTGAGAGAGCGAGAGCAGCTCGTCGGCCAACACGCGCACACGGGCTTCGGCTGCGTCTTCGCGGGCTTGGGCGTCGGCGCGCGCCGCGCGCTCGTCCTCGGCGGCCACCCACGACACGACGATGGCGCCCAGCAACAGCACCACGCCGCCGACAAGCAGCAGGGTGAGCGTGACGAGCGAGCGCCTCACCGGGGGGCTCGCTCGCCTGCGCGAGGCCCGGGCCTGCCGCGCTTCAGGCGATCGACGCGCGCGAGGAACGGCAGCGGCAGCTCGACCCCCAGGGCCTCGGCCGCCGCGAGATCAACCCACACCTCGAACCCGGGCACGATGCGCGGTCGCTGCGCCCGCTCCGGCTCCTCGCGTAGTGTGCGCGCTTCATCGGCCGCGGCCCGTCCGAGCAGGTCGTGGCGTGCGACGAGCACGATGACGGCACCCTGGCCAAACCGCACGCGATCGTCGCTGATGAACGGCACGCCCAGGCGCCGCGCCTCGGCCAGCGCCTCCTCGAACGAGGGC
>JAQBWE010000211.1 GCA_027625315.1 Planctomycetota bacterium | reverse complement strand
GCTGATGGTACGCCAGGCCCGGCCCGGAACGATCAGCGCCGGGCGTCGACCAGCGCGGCACTCGGGCCGGGATCGTCGCGCGCTACGCGCCCCTCGCGGCTCCACCAAGCGCGCCAGCGCTCGGCGGCGGCCCGCCGGCCGCCAACCGCGGCCGTCGCTTGGAATCCGAACCACTGGTTCGTAAGGCGCCGGAGAGAGCCTGCGGACGCTTCACGGACGGCGGGTGCGTCGTCATCCAGCCGCTCAATCAAGCGCGGTACGGCGACCCAATGGTCGCGCTCGCCGATCTGGACCGCCGCAGCACGCCGGACGCCGGCCCAAGGGCTACCGAGGTGCTCCTCGAGTCGCTGCCCGTCGACGTCGGCGAGGATCGCCTCGACGACACTGCGCGTGGCGCTCACCTGGACACCGCCAGGGACGGGAACCATGAGATCGCCTGCCCGACCGAGAGCCGGCAGCGCCTCCTCGCCGGCCTCGAGCAGGCGGCTCGCCGCCTGGGCGCGGGTTGCGAAGTCAGGACTCGCCAGCGCACGCACGTCGATCATGTGCGGATCGGTGCCCGCTTCGGGAAGCTTGACGCGAGCGAGCGACGGGGGCGCGGTGATGTCGGCGGCGGGCACGCGCGAACCCGCGCAGCCACCAGCGAGGATCAGCGCCGTCAGCGCGCTGAGCAGCGGCAGCGCGAGCCGGAACCTGCTCGCAGACCGGGCCCGCAGATGTAGTGTTGTTGTTCGCATAGGCGCTGACGAGTGGATTCTACCGTTTGGGCGCCGGCCCGGCAGGTTGTGCGTCCCGGAAGATGAAGGCGACCCTCGCGTAGCATCCCCGCATGCAGCGTGCCGCTCTCCCCCACGAGGCCCGCCTGCGGCTGCGAGCCGATTTCGGCCGGCTCAGCCGCCTTGGCCGCGTTCACCCCGGCCGGGAGGCCCTGGTGCGCATTCTTCCGAATCCGTGCGGACAGGCACGCCTCGGCGTAGCGGCCCCGCGGGCGTACGGCGGCGCCGTTCGGCGCAATCGCTTCAAGCGCCTCGTCCGCGAGGTGTTTCGGCACGTGCGGGCGGAGCTGGGTGGTGTGGACGTTCTCGTCGCACCCCGCCGAGGCCTGACCGAACCGACCCTCGCGGGCCTGCGGGCCGACCTGCTCGCGGCGCCGACGCGCGCTCACGAGCCCCGGAACCGCCCGTGATCCGAGCGTTGCTCGTGCTCCTGCTCCGCATCTATCAAGCCGTGCTGTCGCCGCTGCTTCCCGCGGCGTGCCGGTTCGAGCCCACGTGCTCCGCGTACGCGGTGGAGGCGGTGACGCGGCACGGAGCTTGGCGCGGCGTGTGGCTGACGTGCGGCCGGCTATTGCGCTGCCGCCCCGGCGGCGGCGGCGGCAGCGATCCCGTACCGGAGTGACGGCGACGCGGGTGCGTCCACCACCTTAGCGCTTTTGGCGCTTCTCGAGGACGTTGAGTTCTGAGTTGGTCTGCAGATCGAACTTCGCCTGCATCCACTCCATGTCGTCGAGCCAGCGCGCGAGGGACTGGTTAAAGCGCCCCTCCTGGTCGCGCAAGTTGCGCGCGAACTGGCCCCGATCGCCGAACACGGCCTGGCCTAGGTGCTCGGTGTAGCGACGCGGAGAGAACTCAGCCTTCGACGGATAGACGCGATCCAAGACGCGCACGAGGTACGCATGGCCCGTGCCCTTGCCGTCGATCACCGCATCCTTCAGCACCTGTCGGCCAAACGACCCGGCCTCAGCCGTCACGCTGTCCTGGCGCGAGCGGCTCGGGCGCACGGCGCCATAGCCCTGGCGCCAGATCAAGTTGCGACGCTCGGCGCGCGCCTTCGTGGCTGCGTCCATGGCGTCGGTGATCTCCACCGCCGGCGGCGGCGTCGCACCGAGATACAGGCCGGAGTTCTCGACGACGGGCGTGACACCCTCAGCCGTGGCCCAGGTGGCGATCGCCTCGGCGGCGGCGGCAGCCTTGGCTGCGGCGTCGGCCTCGGAGCCTAGATCGGACTCCGCCTTCAGGATGGCCTCCTGCAGCGACTTCAGGCGATCGGCCGCACGCTCCATCTGCCGGCCTTCGACCCAACGGTCGAACACCTTGTCCTTCACCTCGGCGTACTCAAGCTGGCGCTGGGGCGTGTAGGCGATGCGGCGCACCAAGGCCTTTGTCAGACGCGCGTGGAGCTGCGCCGGAACGACGTTGTACTCGCCGTCTGACTTCAGGCGGTTGAGCTCGAACTGCAGCCCTGTGCCGAAGTCCTTCTTGGCCTCGTAGGCCTCGCGGGTCATCGGCTCGGGCGTCTTCCAGTACTGGATGGCAGCCGGGGTGTTCTCGTCGCCGGAAGCGATCAGATCACCCAGCTCGTCGGCCAACACGCTTTCGAAGGTCACCTCCGCGGGCACCTCAGGTGCGGGGTCCTCAAACGCGACCGGGCGCGCCTCCGTCGCCTCGTCTTCCTTACCGGCCCACGTCGCTTCCCAGGCTGCGATCGAACGCTCGCGCGTGGCCTTGGCCAGTTCCCAGCCCGTGAGCGCAAGCTGCGCCTTGGCGACGGCGTCACCGCTCGCCCGGCACCGGGTCAGGATGTCGTTGAGGAGGCGCTCGAAGAACTGCTGCCGGATCACGACCTCGCGCCAGCCCTTGGAGGTGTACTCCTTGCGATCGCTCGCTTCGGGGTCGTCGTCCTTGCCCTCGTCGTCCTTGCCCTCGTCGTCCTTGCCCTCGTCGTCCTTGGGCTCGTCGTCCTTGGGCTCGTCGTCCTTGGGCTCGTCGTCCTTCTTCGCCCCGCCCGGGCGGGCAAGGTCTGCCGGGAAGACGTCCGCAGCGGGCACGAGGGTCGGCGTCGCCTCGGGGCTCACTTCCCGCGCGAGCGCCGCGCCGTAGCCATCGGTCGCATCGCGTGGATCCTCGGACTTGTAGAACGTGTCGCCGCGGTAGGCGCGCCAGTCCTGGAACAGGGCCTCTTCGTCGGTCGGGCGGTGCTGGGGATACTTCTCCCAGAGCCGCTTCATGGCGGCGTCGCTGACGAGCGGCAAGTGGACGAACAGCGTCTCGAAGGCACGTCGCGCCTCCTCCGTGTAGTCGCCGCGCACGCCCTTGAAGAAGGCGGCGATCTCGACCTGATTGCCCGTCGTCAGGTTGTCCGCGGTGGCGGCGAAGTCGCCGTCCCCACCCGCGCTCTCGACCCGCCAGGTCGGCGGCTGCGCGCGCTGGAGCGTCACCCGCAGGGGGCGACCCCAGGCGTCCTGGTTCTCGCCCTCGAGATAGAGGGCCAGAGCGGGACCCGGCCCCACCAACACCTCATCGGCTGAGATCGTCGTGGTGATGTCGTCGGCCGTGCCCGTCTCACCGTCGGGCCCCTGCGACATCAACGCCGGCTTGCCATCGGCCTCAGCGCTCGTCGTGAACAGGAACGCGCGCCCCCAGCCGTCGAGGATCGGGGCCGGGAGCCCGGGCAGGCGCCCGTCACCGGCAGACTTCAGCATCTCGTCGAGGTCAGCGGGCCAGGCGCCCGTGCCGACGCGCCGCGCCTTGATCTTCGTCGCGAGGTCGAAGAGGTTGGCGTGCGTGTCGAGTTGCTTCTGCGTGTCGACTGTGATGTCATCGGCGGTGTCAAACGCCTTGTCGGGACCGGCGCTGCGAACGTCCGCGGCCTTGTCGGCAACTGTGTAGCGCAAGTCCTGACCCCACGGGTCGGGCACAACGCCAAAGTCACGGATGCCCGCGAGTGTCTCGGGGAACGCGCCCGTCTTCTCGAACTCACTCTGCACACGCGCGGCGATGCGGCGAACCGTGCCCGCAGCTCCCACGATGTGCCGCAGCAGATCCTCGCGGACGCCAATGCTCTCGCGCGAGAGTTCCTCCTTGCGGGCAAGGGCTCCGAACGGCTCGGCCGGAATCGCGATGGACTGGAGGTTGACGCGCTCGCGCTCCGCCTTCCATTCCTCGTAGGCGTCCGCGTAGCTGACTTGGTAGCGCGCGGCGTTGACGATCGGATAGAGGAACTGGTCCTTGATCACGATCTGGGCGACGCCCTCGCGGAACTCGGCTTGGCTGCCGCGATAGTTGTCCACGAGGAACTTCTGAAAGTTGACGTCAGAGAACGGCAGGCGTGCGCGGAACATCAGCGCGAAGCCGACGAGATCCTCCACGGCGGTCGTGACTTGGCGCTCGCCCGCACGGTAGCCCGCGGCGACCGCGGCCTGATGAGCGAGGTAGTGCGCCCAAGCGCCCTTGAACGTCTCGTCCGGCTGCATCGCCATGACCGACCGGCGGAACTCGCGGGTGGGCATGCGCAGGGCCTCCTGGAAGTTGGTCCAGCGCGCGAAGATGCGGTCGAAGTCGGCGTCATCCACCTCTTCGCGCTCGGTCGGCGACACCTTGTAGCTGCCGCCCATGTGCCACGAAGTCCCGCCCTGCGGGCCTTCGCAGTTGACCGCCCCGGTGATCGAGAAGGTCGCCAGGAGGATGACCACCAGACCGAGCAGAATCCAGCGCTCGTAGCGCCTGTAGAGCTTTTTCATCCTGGGCATGGGAGGACTCCGCAGCGGAATTCGGGGCGCAAACGGCGCAGGATACCGCCGTAGCGGAGCGGCCCAAAGCCGAGGCGCAGGGACGGAACGCCGCGCGGGGCTCCGCTCTTCCCCGGCCCGGGCCGGGCGACCTACATTCGCTTCAAATCCTGCGGCTGGGGCAGGTCCCCGAGCTCGTCCAGACCGAACGCGGTCAGGAAGCCCTGGGTGGTGCCGTACAGGAGAGGGCGCCCGGGCAGATCGCTGCGACCCAGCACCTTCAGGAGGCGGCGCTCGAGGAGTTGCCGCAGGGCGTCGCCGGCCTGGACGCCACGGATGCGCTCGACCTCGGCCCGGCCCACCGGCTGCTGGTAGGCCACGATGCACAGCGTTTCGAGCTGCGCCCGGCTGAGGCGGTCGCTGGCGGGTTTGCGGGACAAGCGCCCGACGTATTCTGCGTACTCAGGTCGGGTGACCACCCGGACGCCCCCGCCGACCCGCTCCAGCTCAAACGCCAGTCCCGCGGCAGTCCAGCGCGCCTCGATGGCGGCGAGGGCCGCGTGGAGCGGCACCACAGAGGGCAGGCCCAGGAGGTCCCGCAGACGCTCGACGCGGACAACATCGCCGGCCACGAGCAGGATCGCCTCGACGGCGCCCTCAAGTCGATCGGGCGGCGGCGGATCCCAAGAGGGCGTCTCGGCCTTCGGCTTGCGCCGCCGGGCCGTGGGCGAGTCTTCACCCGCCGTGCTCTCGTCACCACTCTCGTCACCGGTCTCATCGCCGGCCTCGCCGAGCGCCTCGTCGAGCGCCTCGCCGAGCGCCTCGTCCGCGACTGTTTCCTCTTCGGCCAGTTGGTCTGAGGCCGACCCGTCTGAGGCCGACCCGTCTGAGGCCGACCCGTCCGGGGCGACCTCCTCAGGGGCAGGGATCTCCACAAGAGTGGGCTCGGGCAGCACGGCGTTGTCGGCGGGGTCCTTCACGCGCTCCAGCCTACGACGCCCCCCCGCCGCTGCCACGATCCGCATCCGCGGCTCGCGCGCGGACGGTCAGCGCGGGTCCGGCGGTAGCCACGTCGAGCCGTCCGGGCGCAGGAGCCGCA
>JAQBWE010000210.1 GCA_027625315.1 Planctomycetota bacterium | reverse complement strand
CCTTGGCTGCGCCCAGCCCCGGGGCCTCGGCGAGCGCGGCCCGCGCGGCGGCCTCCGCCTCGAAGTGCGCCCCCAGCGCGTAGTGCACGCGGGCGAGTCGGAACGACGTAACGGCGTCTCCCGGTGCCAACGCCTGGGCCCGCGCGAGTGCCGCCGCGGCCGCCTCTTCCTCACCCAACTCCAGTCGCGCGCCTCCGAGCCCCCGCCAAGCCCGCGCGTCATCGGCCCGCGCGGCGGCTACGAACTCGTACTCCTCCGCCGCCTCACCCCAGCGCTCCAGCCCGAGCAGGCAGTCCGCGAGGGCGAGCCGCGCTTCCATGTCGCTCGGATCCGCATGCACCCAGTAGCGCAGCCTGGCCTCCGCCCGCTCGTGCATGCCGCGGTGCGCCATCCGCAGCGCCGAGCGGCGCTCGCGACCACGCTGCAGTTCACTGCCCACGAGGATCGCCCCGGCGAGCAACCCGAGGACCGTGAGGACGAGGACGGGTACCAGCCACGGCTTGCGTCGACGCAGGGGACGACGCTCCACCGACGCCGCGCGTCGGCGCAGGCGATCCGGGGGCAGGGGCGGCGGCTGCGACACCCACCTACGGTACGCGGAGGCGCCGGGCGGCTGGCATCTCGTGCCGCGTGGGTGTTATCGTCCGCGCCGAGGGCACGCGATACGCGCTCGGCCCGCGTTCTCGATCCGGAGCGTTCATGGCCGTTCGCCACTCCTCGCAGTTCTTGCTACGCCGGGGTCTCAACTGGATCCCGTTGATGCTCGCGTACGCGTTCCTCTACATGGGGCGCTACAACCTGACCGTCGCCAAATCCGCCCTCGGCGACGTGATGACCAAGGAGCAGTTCGGCGACGTCTTCGCCGCCGGCGCGATCGCGTACGGCTTCTCGTTCCTCCTGTCGGGCCCCCTGACGGACCGCTTCGGCGGGCGCCGCGCGATGCTCTGGGGCGTCGGCGGGGCGCTGCTCGCCAACATCGGCATGGGGCTCGTCATCTACGGGCGCAGTCAGCTCGGCTGGGACGTCAACGTCCTGGCTTGGATCACCGTCCTCTACGTGCTTAACATGCACTTCCAGAGCTTCGGGGCCGTCGCCATCGTCACGACGAAGGCGCCGTGGTTTCACCTGCACGAGCGGGGTCGATTTTCGACCATCTTCGGCATCGGCATCACGTTGGGCATCTACTTCGCGTTCGACTGGGGCGAGGAGATCCTGCAGGCCACACGCGGCACGCTGGCCCCCGGCGCGGGTGGCCTGGGCATCGGCGGGCTCGTGCGCTGGGCGTTCGGGACCGGCGGCACCGGCGTAAACCAGGACTGGTGGCTCTTCTTCGTGCCCGCGATCCTGATGGCGGTGTGCTGGATCTGCATGGCGCTCTGGTTGCGCAACACGCCGGGCGAGGCCGGCCACGCTGACTTCGACACCGGCGAAGCCTCCCTGTCGACGGATGGCGCGCGCCTGCCGGTGTTCGTGGCCGTCAAGCGCATCTTCACGCACCCGGTCATCGTGTGGGTCTGCGCGATCGAGTTCTGCAGCGGCATCCTGCGCAACGGCATCATGCACTGGTACCGATTCTTCGCGAAAGACGTCGGGATCTACGACGACCTCTGGCTAACGCGCAACTGGGGACTCACGCTGCTGATCTGCGGCATCGTCGGCGCCAATGGCACGGGCTGGGTCTCCGACAAGTTCTTCCAGAGCCGCCGCGCGCCCATGTGCGGAATGTTCTATTTCCTCATGTTCGTTGGTGCGACGAGCATGATCTTCACGTTGGATCATCCCAATGCCTGGCTTGCCGGTGCGGCCGCCGTGGTCATCTCGACGGGCGTGATCGGGGTGCACGGCATCTTGTCGGGCACCGCCACGGCCGACTTCGGTGGAGTGCGCAACACCGGCATCGTCGTGGGCATCGTGGACGGCCTCGTTTATCTCGGCACGGCGGTGCAGTCCGTCGTGATCGGGCGGCTGGTCCCCACGGGCGACGCGGCCAAGGACCCGTCGCAGTGGACGGCCTGGCCGGTGTTCCTGACGCCGTTTGCGTTGCTCGGCTTCTTCATGACGCTCAAGATCTGGCGCGCCCTGCCGAAGCCGCGCACCACCCCAGAGCACGTGCGCGAGGAGGAGTCCGAGCACCTCGCGGGGCTCGAGTAGCCCTGCGGTTCGTCAGCGAATCGTGCGGACGGAGAACGCGCGAGCTTCGTCGGAGCCGATGCCATCTAGCACGCGGCGGATGAGGCGCGAGCAAGTCGCTGCGGACTCGAGGTCGTCGCCCAACACCAGCACGTGGTTCTCCCAGACGTCGAGCTGCAGTGCGCGCGCGTGTCGAAACGGTCGGGCCAGCGCAGGTAGCAGGTGCTTGAACGGTCGGCCCGGCACGGGCAGGATGTTCATCACGACCACACCGCGAGGCAGCAGGCGCGCGTGCATGAGCGCGGGCAGCACGTCCAAGCTCACAGCGGGCTTGGTGATCTCGCCGTCCACCCGGGCCGAGAGATCCTCGAGGATCACGTCGAAGGGTGCCCGTTGACGGCGCAGCCACGCGGACGCTTCGACCTTGTCGACGCGTACGTCGCCGCACCACGGCTCCGAGAGCTCGCGAAAGAGCGGGACGGCGTCGAGGGATAGATCGCAGGCGCGCACGGGATGGGCGTAGCCCATCGCGCGCAACGGCGCGAGGACGCCGCCGCCGGCGAAGCCCAGCATCGCCATGCGCTCACCACGCGCGAGCGCCGCGACGCACGCGGCCAGGACGTCGAACAGCGAGTTCGTCGCCCCGGGCTTGGCCAGCATCTCGCTCACGATCAGCCCGTCCTGCTCGATACGCGCCCCGCGGCGTGTGCGCACAATCTTCATCGGCCCTCCCAGGGGTCGTAGGCGCGGGCCTCGATCGCGAGGGACTCGCGTAGCGCCCGCTCCGTGCCCTCGTACCAGCGTCTGTACGCGACCCGCAGGCGCGGCTCCGTCATGAACGGCTCTTCCACGGGTCGCAGATACAGGCCCAGCGCGTCGACGTACGCGCGGAAGTCCTTGGTCTCGGCAAGTTGGTCCACGTACGGGTGGCTGGCGAGTCGCGCGTGCTCACCCGCCAGGGCGTCGCGCTTGGCGGGCGTCGCGCGGCGCTGATCGAGTATGTCGCCTACGCCTTGCTCCACGCGCCGCAGCTGCGCGAGGAACGCGCGGGCGTCGGAGCGCTCATTGGCCGAGAAGGCGAGCGGCGCCTGGAGCGCCAAGGCCGTGCCTACGCCAAGGGCCAGCAGGCTGGCCAGCGCGACGCCCGCCACCGCCGTGCCCTTCGGCGTGAACCGCCGAAGCGCGGCCATGAGGAACGCGAGGACCAGGCCGACGCCAAACGCGCTGGCCATCGCCCACAGTCCGATCGCCTGGTGCAGTAGGGGCGAGCGCAGCTGATTGAGTGATGTCCCCGTGGCGAGCAGGAGGAGGGCCATCCAGAGCGCCACGAACAGCACCGTCTTGAGCGCGTGCTTCACGAGCGCCCGCGCCTCGCGGTGGACGAGGCCCCAGCCCAACTGCCAGCCGATCGCGCCGAGGATCGGATCGAACGGACTGGCGCCGCCCAGCGTCATGGAGGTGGGGTACGCCTCCATGTGACCCAGCACGCCCGCCATGCCGCACAGCACGAACACGACCCAGGTCCACGCCGGGCCGACCGCCCCGACGAGCGTGCTCCCGACGGAGCGCCAGAAGAACAGCAGGAACACCAGCCCCAAGAGCGAGGAGTGCAGGAGCGGCGTGAGGAACAGCGAGCGCCAGTGGAACTCCGCGGGCACCAGCGCGCCGAACAGCCACAGCGTCGTTCCGTCCGGCGCGCCGAACGACCAGAAGTCGCCGCGCATCCAGACCCAACCGCCCGCGCCCATGGCGAGCACCCAGAGGCCGACCCAGAGCCCCAGGATCAGCCCGACGACGGGTACGCGCCGCGGCAGGCTCATCGACGCTCCCGTCCCGCGCGCGGATGTGCCTTGCGGTAGACCTGCATGAGGTGATCCAGTGTGAGATGCGTGTAGATCTGCGTGCTCGCGACGCTGGCGTGGCCGAGGAGTTCCTGCACCTCGCGCAGGTTGGCACCCGCTTGCAGCATATGCGTCGCGAAGGAGTGGCGCAGCGTATGGGGCGTGACGGCTCGGCGGATGCCGACGGCGGCCACGCGCCGCGTGATCAATCCATGCATGCCGCGCGCTGTGAGGCGCGTGCCACGGTGGTTGAGGAACACCGCCCGGCGATCCCGGCGGGCGCGTGCGTCCGTTGCCGCCGCGAGATACTCCTCGAGCGCTTCCCGACAGGGGCGCCCCAGGCCTGCGAGGCGTTCCTTGCGGCCCTTGCCCTTGAGCAGCGCCGTGCCCTCGTCCAGATCGAGGTCCGCGAGATCGAGCGCGCTCATCTCCGACACGCGCGCACCGGTGGAGTAGAGCGTCTCCAACAAGGCGCGGTCGCGGTCGACGAGCCAGCCGCTCGCTTCGGGCTGATGCTCCAGCAGCGCCGCGACCTCCTCGCGTGAGAGCACCGACGGGAGGCCGCGCGGCCGCTTCGGTAGTCGCAGGCCTTCCGCTGGGCTGGACGGAATGCGACCGGTCTCCGCGATCCAGCCGAAGAACGCGCGAATCGCGCTGATCTTGCGTGCCGTGGAGCGGGCGGCCAGGTCCCGGTCCCGCAGGGTGGTGAGGTAGCGGCGCAAGAGGAACAAGTCGACCGCCGCCGTCTTGTCCACGCCGAGCGTCGCGAGTCCGTCTGCCAACTCGTCGAGATCCTTGCGGTACGCGCGCAGCGTGTGCGGCGAGAGGTTGCGCACGGTCTCCAGGTGGCGGAGCCACGCCGCTTGGTCGGCACGCAGGGGACGCGACGTGCTCACGTGACGTCCTCCTCGCCACACAGCGCGGCGTAGAGTCCGCGGCCCTTGTCGAGCGACTCACGCCATTCGTCGTGGGGCGTCGAGCCCAGCGTGATGCCTCCGCCCACGCGATAAGACGCGCGCGTGCCCGCGACGAGGAGCGTCCGGATCGCGACGGCGAGATCCATGCCGCCCGCGTCGTCAAACCACCCCAGCGCGCCGCAATACGGGCCGCGACCCTCGCCTTCGAGCTCGTCGATGATCTCCATCGCGCGCACCTTGGGCGCGCCGGTAACGGAGCCGGGCGGGAAGGCCGCCTGCAGCGCATCGAGGCGATCGCGGCCCGGCGCGAGCCGCCCGCGAACCACCGCGATGGCCTGGTGCACGCGGGCAAACGCAAGCAGGCGGCGCGGCACGGTCACGCGCACCGTGCCTGCGGTGCAGGTGCGCGCGAGATCGTTGCGCGAAAGGTCGACGATCATCGCCAACTCGGCGCGGTCCTTCGCGCTCGCTTCGAGCTCGGCGCGCAGCGCGCGATCCTCCGCACGCGTGGCGCCGCGCGGGCGCGTACCCTTCATCGGATCCGTCTCGACGACGCGGCCCTGCACCCGCAGAAACCGCTCCGGGGACGCCGAGAGCACCGCGCGACCTCGACCGAGATCGAGATACGTCATGTAGGGCGCTGGCTGTGAACGGACGAGGCGTTCGAACAGGAGCGCGGGCGGGGCGCCCACGCGTGCATCGAACCGCTGCGAGACGTTGGCCTGGAAGATGTCGCCGCGCAGCACGGCTTCGCGCGCGCGGCGGATGGCGCGACGGAAGGCGGGTGCCTCGATCTGCG
>JAQBWE010000209.1 GCA_027625315.1 Planctomycetota bacterium | reverse complement strand
TGCTCCAGGCCCGTGTGCCGCGACGCGAGCAGCCCACGTCCTGCGCGCAGCACGGGCCGATCCCCGAGGGCCTCGACGCGCTGCCACGCGCGCGCCAGTCGAACCTGCATGCGGTGCACGAGGCGCGCGCGCTCACGCTCGAGTCGCTCCAAGAGCTCAGCGCGGACGGGCACGACGAGCTCACCGGCCTGCGACGGCGTCGCCGCGCGCAAGTCCGCGACGAGGTCGGCGATCGTCGTGTCGGTTTCGTGCCCGACAGCCGACACGACGGGCGTGCGACACGCCGCGATGGCGCGCGCGACGACCTCTTCGTTGAATGCCCATAGGTCCTCGAGCGAGCCGCCGCCACGACCGACGAGAATGACGTCAGCCCGCGCGTCCCGGTCGGCGCGCTGCAAGGCCGCGGCGATTTCTTGCGCCGCGCCCGGGCCCTGCACGCGGACGGAGAGCAGCACGAGATCGACGCCGGGGTGGCGGCGATGAATGACCGTCACCATGTCGCGGACGGCAGCTCCCGTGCGACTCGTCACCAGGGCGATTCGCCGCGGCAACGTCGGCAGCGGCCGCTTGCGTTCCGGCGCGAAGAGCCCCTCAGCCTCCAGCCGCGCCCGCAGCTGCTCGAAAGCAAGCCGCAGCGCGCCCTCGCCGACGGGCTCCAGTTGCCGGATCACGAACTGGTACTTGCCGTGCGGCGGATAGACGTCGATGCCGCCGCGCGCCAACACCTCTTGCCCCTCTTCGAGGCGGAAGCGCAGCCGCGTGGCACTCGAGCGCCACATCACCGCGGGCAGCACGGCCCCGGCGTCCTTGAGCGTGAGGTACACGTGGCCTGAGGCGGGCGTGCGCGGCTGGGAGATCTCGCCGCGGACCCAGAGGTCACCGAAGGTCACGTCGAGCAGGCCACGGATATCGGCGGTCAGCTCGGAGACTGTCAGGACGGCGGGTCCGGCCGGGCCGCGGCTCACGCGTCCTCGATCCCCGCGGGCAACGACAGCCACAGCCCCTCGCACGACACGGCTCGGCCGGTCGTCTCGTCGATCTCCGCGATCACCGCGCCCAGGCGGGCATCGCCCTCCGCGACAAGGAACGGCTCGTGCACGTTGAGCCGCATCTTCTTGAGCACGGCTTCCTTCACCCGCCCGATGACGCCGTTGTACGGACCCGTCATCCCGGCATCCGTGATGTACGCCGTGCCCTTGGGACGAACGATGGCGTCGGCCGTCGGTACGTGCGTGTGCGAGCCAAAGATCATGGCGACACGGCCGTCGAGGTACCAAGAGAGCGCGACTTTCTCGCTGCTGGCCTCGGCATGCATGTCGACGACGATCAGGTCGGCCTTGCTGGCCATCGCGTCGATGGCGCGATCGGCCTCCTCGAAGAAGTCACCCTGGGCGCTCATGAACACGCGGCCCTGCAGGTGGATGACGCCCACGCGCACGCCGCGCGGCCCCTCCACGACGCAGGTGCCGCGACCGGGCGCGCCCGAGGGCCAGTTGGCCGGCCGCAGGAGGCGCGTCTCCTTGTCGTACAGGTGCAGCGACTCGCGCCGCCTGTACGCGTGGTCCCCCATGGTGATCACGTCGGCACCGTACCCGCGCAGCTCGCGGTAGATCTTCTCGGTGATGCCGCTGCCGCTGGCCGCGTTCTCAGCGTCCACGACGACGAAATCAACGCCCCGCTCCGCCTTCAACTGAGGAAGGAAGTACTGGAGGACTTCGCGGCCGGGGCGCCCGACCACATCACCGACGCCGAGGATGCGAAACATGCGGGCAGCATAGCCCGCTGGGTGCAAGCCGGAGCGGAAGTCGCGCGGTCCTCCGCGGCCCCTGCGGCCGATTTCTTCGCGCACCGCCGGCAGGCGGCGCTGGGGTCAGCGCTTCTGGATGATGCGCAGCGGGGACGCGTTCCAGGCCGACACATCCCCACCTTGCACGACGGTCACCCGGGAACCGACGGCCGGGAGTCGCATGCGCTGTCCCCCGACCAAGCGCTCACCGTCGCGGAAGGCGAACTCCACCTCACGCTGCGCCGACGTCAGGGTGATGCCGACTTCGCGTGCCTCCACGGACTCCGCAATCCGGCCACCGGCCAGATAGCGGACCATGACCACGCCACTCAGCCGATCGGGCGAGACACCCTTGATGCTCGTGATGCGCCAGCCAGCGCCACCGCTGGCATCGGCGCCTTGGAGCAGTTCGTTGAGGTGGTGACGCACGCGCTCCGTGGAGGTGGCGCTCGGCTCTTCGGCCCCCCGCTCGCGCAGCACGACGGGCGGCGGCATGCCGGGCCCGTCGCCGCCGTAGGCCGCGCCGCCGGGCCTTGCGACCGGAATGCGGGGCCCTACGGGCGCAGGCTCAATCCCCGGCCCGCGGTCGGAGGCACTGCCTGTTGGGAGACTGCCTGTGGGGAGACTGCCTGTGGGGAGACTGCCGGCTGGGAGACCACTGGGAGCAGTCCCGCCGAGCGCCTCGCGCGTGCGCTTGGCGAGTTCCATATTGGTCAGCGCCGAGTAGGTTGATGGATCGTCCTTCGACACCATCTCGGCCATGCCGGGGGGCGTAGCGCCCGCGGGCAGTCCCGGCCGCCACGGCGGATCGTCTTCGGCGAAGCCCATGCCGTAGTCGGCCACGCGCTCGCGCAACCAAGCGTTCTTGCTGCGCTGGATGCCCAACTCGTGCTCAGCCGTTGCCGTCACGCGGTTGGCGGCGTCGAGCTGCAAGCGGAGCTCGGCGACTTCGTCTTCTAGGACCTGCTTCGCCATCATCTCGCTCTGGGCCTTGCGCACTTGGGACGCGAACTCGTCCCGCTCGGCCGTGGCCATGCGGGCGGACTGATCGAGCTCGGAGATCCGCGCGGCCTTCGCGTCGATGTCGGACTGCAGCGTGCCGGCGCGGTGGCGCGCTTCCTCGAGCGCGTCCGTCAGGCGACGCAGCTCGTTGTCGGCGTGCCCGCCGCCGGCGTCACGGCCCTGGCGAAAGGCATCGCGCTCACGGCGCGCAACCTCCGCGGGGGCCAGCTCAGGGTCCTGCGGCTGCTTGCGCTCGATCGCGTCGAGCATGATCCAGATGCCGCCCAGCAGGACAACCAGCAGACCGAGCAGCATCAGCGGTACGAGCGGCCCACCCCCGCGGCGCTCAGGCGCGGCGTGGAGCCGTCGGAGCAGCTCCTGCTGGACTGACGTGAGATTGCGAAAGGTCTCGTTGAGCGCTTGGGTGGACTGCACGACGAGTTCAGAGCGATCCCCCCGTCGTACCTGCCGCGCCAAGTCCGCCTGCATCTCCTTGAGCGTGTGCAGCGCCTCGGCGTTCATCCGAAAGGCGTGGGCGACCTCGCGCATCGGCGCGTCACCGAGCGCGCCCGCCGGGCGCAGGGCTTCCAGCCCGGCCGCCGGGCTCGGCTCCGGGGTGCCATCTGCGGGGGGGCGCGTCGGCGTGTCCATTACAGATCCCTCACGCGGGCCTCGTCGGGTCGCTCCATCAGGCTGCGAAACACGGTCTTCGCCATTTCGACGCGCCGCAGGACGAGACCTTGCGCCGTAACCACCGCGTGGGCCTGCTCGATGCGTGCCTCGCCGTCAAAGGGCACCACCAACTTGGCGAAGGTACCGGGCAGCACGTCGACCCGCTCCACCAGGGCCCCGATGCTGCCCAGCGTGAACCGCAGGCCCGCGTCGGCGTGGATCTCGCCGGCCTCCAACATGCGGCCGAGGCTCCGCAGGGTCTGCGAGCGGCTCTCATCCGGCCCCGTCATGCGGATATCGCCGTCGCGCAGTTCCAGCGTCTGGGTCTCTTCTGAGGTGTTAAAAACAAGCAACCGGAAGTACGCCAGCGCGCGCGGACCCCGCAGGCCGAGGTCCCCGTTGAGCATCCCGTCGTGATCGCGGTCGGGACCGGCATCCCCCCAGACCGGGCCCAGTACGCCCTTGAGGCCGGGCGCCAGGTCACCGGTCCAGACGACCACGTCCTGGCGATAGTCGTGCAGCGGAATGGTCGGGGCGCCCGGGCGGCCGCGGGTCGGGCCGAAAGGCGCGACGATCCAAACGAGGCCTGCTGTGGCCAGACAGATTGTTGCCGTCAGCAGGACCGCGGGCGTCCAGTCGTTCTGCTCCATCCGGCCCAATCTACGCGAGGTCCCAGGACCCGGCGAGCCGGGCCTGTGGCACGCGCGCGGTGTCGCTACTTGCCGACCTCGACGTCTTCCCACGGCGCCTTGCGCACATTCTTGTGCTCGCGCATGAACTCCGTGAACTCCTCCATCGTCGCCAAGGCGCTACCCTCGGCCGTGGTGGGCTTGCCCGCAAAGTGCTGAACGACGGGGATCGTGTGAGTCTTGATGTCGTCCCAGAACCGCTTCTTGGCCAAATCGGCCGCCTTGTTCGACGACTTCTCAGCCTGGAGCTCGACGCCGCCATACACCTTCACGAAGGTGGAAACGACCTCGTAGCGAATCTTGCCCTCGATGTTGGTGAACAGCACCAGCGCGCGGTGGGCGGCGATGATGTAGTCCTTCTGGACCTCATTGGCATGGCAGTGGTTCTTGAGCATCCACTCCAGCGAATCGGGATCGTTGAGGTGGCCAAGGGCCGCAAAAGCGCTGGCGAGCACCTCACTGTTGACCTCGTGGGTCTTGACCTTGGTGAGCTTGCGCTCGATCTCCTTGATAATGGAGCGGGACAGGCTCTCGCGCGCCTTCTCCTCGAGGACCGGGCCCAACTCGCCGAGGATCGTGGCCGCACGGATGTTCACGTCGTCACGGATATTGGTCTCGTTCTCGACCTTGACCAGTGTCAAGACCTTGAGGAACAGCTTCTCGGCGTCATCGCGGTAGTCGTCGCGCGCCTTCTCGAACTTCGCGTTCTCGCTCTCCCACGCCTTCACCTCGTCTTCGCTCGCCCCTTCGGCGGGCTTCTCAGGGCCCGCGAGGTTCTTGTAGGCATTGAAGACGGCATCCAAGTAGCCACGCACGTCATCGTTCGTGGCGCTGGCCTTCGTGGCCTTCTTGAGCTGCTCGAGGTCCTGCTGAGCGCCGGCCAGATCGACCGCGAGCGCCGGGCTCGCCGCAAGCACCAGGCCGAGCAGCGCAGCAGCCAGGCTCAGGCCGGCTCGGGGCCAGGCCGTGGAGAGACTGAAGAGGCGGCGGGGACTTGTCATGGCAGGCTCCTGTTCGCGTAGCGTCCATCTAGTGTACCGAACGCGCGCGGGATCGGGGATCCTGCGCCGTGCAGGCCTCTCCGGCCGACCTCGGCCGGAGACGGTTCCGGCCCACCTCGTCCTCCGGAGAGGACGGCGCAGGCCGGAATCGCGCGCGCAGCCTCTGAGAAGCAAAGGCCCTGCCGATCGCGGTCTCGTGGGCCGCGTCCCTACAATCCGCCCGTGTCCAAGCCCCGCATCCGCGTCGTGCTCGCCCGGCCCTCGCTGCCCGACCCGCTCATCGCCCTGCGAGCGGTGGCCGACGCGCGCCACCCGTTCCTGCGCCACGCCGCCGGACCCGGAAGCCGCGGGACCGCCTGGTCCTACCTCGCCCTCGAGCCCGAGGAGGTGCTGGTCACGGCGCGCATCGCCGGTGGTGCCCCGCTGACCCGGCGGCTGGCCGCGCTGCGAGCTGAGCGCCCCATCCAGCACGGGCCGCGGGTTCCGTTCGCGGGCGGCTGGGCTGGCCTCGTTGGCTACGAGGCGCGGGCGGCCGTCGAGCGCA
>JAQBWE010000005.1 GCA_027625315.1 Planctomycetota bacterium | reverse complement strand
CGCACGACGCGCCCGCGCACACTGCCGCCGCCGCGCCGGCCACCGCGAACCTCGGCGGGCAGCAGCGCGGCGGGATCGATTTCGACGAGCGCGCCATCTTCCGACGCGTCCTTCGCGGTGCCCAGCGCCTTGAGCGTGGCTGCTTCATGCTCCTCGAGCTCGCGCAAGCTGGATCCATCGCCGATGACCCGAACGTCGGACTCGGGCCACAGGGAGATCACGTCAAGCGCCACGAGCAACACGCCGAGCACGAGCACGGCCCCCACACCCAGCAACAGAGATCGCAACACGTCAGCTCCTCGCACCCGGAAAGCGGGCGCATCCTACCCCTGCCGGGAAGGTCGAGTGGGCTACGCGGCGAGCCGCAGTTCCAGCCGCCGGGCTAGGCGCGAGAGGCCAAAGCACAGAATGAAGTACAGGCCCAGCGCGATCAGCAGGGGCTCGTTGTCTAGGTACGTCCGCGAACGAATGAGACTCGTCCGCATGGAGATCTCGACCACCCCGGGAATCAGCATCAGGAGCGAACTGTCCTTGACGAGGCTCGCGAACTGGCCCGCGAGCGGCGGCAGCATCCGGCGAAGCGCCTGCGGAAACACGACGAGCCGTTGGACCTGGGCGCGGGTCAGCCCCTGCGACATGGCCGCCTCCGTCTGCCCACGGTCCACGGACTCCACCGCGGCGCGCACGATCTCGGCCACGTACGCGCCTGCGAAGATGCCCAGGGCCACGACCCCCACGACATGCGGATTCTCGACGAGCGCGATCAGTCCGTCGGGTGCGCCAGCCTGGGCCAAGAGATTGGCGAAGATGACGGCGCCGACGAAGTACGCGAAGATGACCTGCACCAGCAGAGGCGTGCCGCGCACGAACTCCACGTAGAGCCCGCCCAGCTGATTCCAACCCGGCTTGCGGCTCATGCGCGCCAGACCACCAGCCAATCCGAAGACGAGGCTGATCACGAGCGCGGCGAGCGACATCCACAGCGTCGTGCCGAACGCGGCCGCCCACTGGGACACGCGCGTGCCCTCGACCATGCGCTCCCAGCGGTACTCGTACGGCGTCAGGACGAACAGAAACAGGCCGGCCACACCGAGGACGCCCGCGGTGACGCCCGCGCGAATCCAGAAGTCGCGGCTACTCCGTGTCCTCGAGGTCGTACTTCCCATGGAGCTCCTTCAGGCGGCCATCGCCGCGCATGGCGCGCAGGATCGCGTTGAGCCGCGCGGCGGTCTCAGCGTCCCCGTGCGCGAACGCGATCGCGTAGGGCTCGATCGTGACCGGCTTGGTGATCACGTACGTGTCGTCGGGATTCAGGCGGTGGTGCGTGCGGATGGAACGCAGATCGTAGAGAAACGCGTCGGCCCGGCCGAGTTGCACCTCACGGGCCGCGTCGTTCTCGGTCTTCACGGCGACGATGTTCGCTTTGGGGCAACTCGCCTCGGCCGCCGTGTGGCCGGTCGTACCCTCTTTGACGACGATCACGCGCCCGGCCTCGTTCAGTTGCTCGACGTCAGTGAGCCCCGGAGCCTTGCTTGAGGACACGAGCAAGCACGTGATCGTGTGGAAGTAGGGCTCGGTGTACGAGACCGTGAGCGCACGCTCCGCGGTCGCGGTCATGCCGCTGATGATGAAGTCGGCCTTCCCCGAGAGCAGCGTGGGGATGATGCTGTCCCAAACGACGGTGACGAACTCGACCTCCACGCCGAGTTCCCCGCCGATGACGCGCGCGAGGTCGACGTCGAAGCCCACGAGCTGGTCGTTCTCGTCGCGGGTCTCGAACGGCGGAAACGTGGGCTCCATCGCTACGCGCATGACGCCCCGAGCCTTGACGCGCGCCAACGTCGACTCCGTGGACTCCCCGCAGCCAATGCAGGCCAGTGCTAGGAACAGGACGAGCAGAAGGCGCATCAGGCGTCCTTCCCGATGAGCTCCATGATCTCTTCGGGCTCCTTGGGCACGCCGCGCGTGAGCACCTCGCAGCCGTCGGCCGTCACGAGGATGTCGTCCTCGATGCGCACGCCGATGCCGACGAAGTCCTTGGGCACGCCTTCCTCCTCGGGGTGGAAGTAGATGCCCGGCTCGATGGTGAAGCACATGCCCTCTTCGAGAGGGCGGCTCTTCTCGCCGTCGCGCGCGTAGATGCCGACGTCGTGCACGTCGATGCCGAGCCAGTGGCCCGTGCCGTGCATGAAGTACTTCTTGAAGGCCGCCTCTTCGATGGCCTTCTCAACCGGGCCGTCCAGCAGCCCCAGATCGACGAGACCTTGCGTGATGACCTGTACGGTGCACTCGTGGAGCTCATGCCAGGGCAGGCCGGGCCGCACGAGGGAGATGGCCTCCATCTGCGCACGCAGCACGAGGTCGTAGATGGTGCGCTGGAACCCGTTGAACTCGCCCGACACGGGCCAGGTGCGGGTGATATCGCCAGTGTAGTAGCCCACCTCGGCGCCCGCGTCTACGAGCACGAGGTCACCAGCGGCGAGCGCCGCACGGTTGTCGATGTAGTGCAGCACGCAGGCGTTGCTGCCGCCGCCGACGATGCTCGAGTAGCCCGGCGCGCGCGCGCCCTGCTGCTTGAACACGTGCTCGATCTCGGCCTGCAGCTCGAACTCCATCAGGCCGGGACGCGTCACGCGCATGCCGCGCACGTGGCCAGCGGCCGAGACGGAGCCCGCCCGACGCATGGCCTCGATCTCTTCCGGCGACTTGATGAGGCGCATCTCGTGGAGCGCGTCCACGGGATCGAGGATGGCTGTCGGAGCGCGCGCGCGTCCGCGCGCCGTGCGAATCGCCTTGCGATACGCACCCACCACGAGGGTGTCCATCGCGCCGTCCAGACCCAACGCGTAGTGCAACGACGTGCGCCCCGCGAGCAACCTCGGCAGCTCCTTTGCGAGATCCTCGAACGCGAGGGCGCAGTCGGCGCCGAGTCGCTCGCGCGCCCGGTCCAAGCCGACGCGCGGGCCATCCCAGATCTCAAGCTTGTGATCGCGCGGGCGCAGGAACAGCACGAACGGATGCTCATCGTGACCCGGCAGCAGCAGCATGGCTGCTTCGGGCTCCTCGAAGCCGGTCAGGTACCAGAGGTCGGAACTCGGGCGGTACGTGTAGTTCGTGTCGTTGCTGCGGTTGCGCTCGGGGTACGCCACGATCAGCGCCGCTGACGTGGGCCCGATGCGGTCCATCAGTCGCGCACGACGCGCGGCGTGGACGTCACCCGTGCCTTCGCGCAGAAACGTCTCGGTGGGACGAGCCTCCATCGCAGACTCCGGCGGCGTGGCGGACACGGTCAATCCTCCTCGATCATGGCTTCGTTCAGCGTACGCAGGACCTCAGCGGCCACGCCGGTGACGCCCATCCAGGACGCCTCGCGCAGCGGCAGGTCCATCTCCTCGGCCATCTTCAAGATCTCAGAACGCAGCTCAGGATCGGTGTGGTGATGCACCAGGATCGCGCTGCTGTCCTCCGCGGTTTTCTCGATCTCCTCGAGCGTCTTCTGGGGCGGGCGCGAGCCGGTGAAGATCCACGAGGCCTCGAAGCCCACGTCCTTGCCAAGAGCCCGGAACCGCTCGAAGTGCGGGCGGCGGCCCTCATCGCCCCCGACGATCAGGATGTGCGGCTCCTCGTCGAGCTCCGCCACCAGCGCCTTCGCGTCGGCGATGGACGGCTCGTCGAGATCGAGCTCCGCTTCCTTTGAAGCCTTGAGCGCGCGCTTGAGCAAGCCCGCGACCGCGTCTGCATCGCGTTCGCCCGCCTCGCGCAACATGGCCACGGCGCATGCCAAGGAGTTCGAGCTGCCCTCGTCGAGGCCAGCCTGCGCACCCGCCAAGCACTGCTCCACGAACTCGCCATCGCGCTCGGGCATGACCTCGTACAGGTCGATCAACTCCTGGATGTAGGCGCGGTCGTCGAGCAGGTTGGCAAGCGGGCCACTCGTGTCGAGCAGCAGGCTCTCGATCTGCTCGAACGCGCTGCGCTCATACAGCTTGGCGCGGAAGCGTTCGTACGTCCGTACAGCCTCGTCGCGCACGTTGAGCCCAACGAGCGCCTCAAGCCGCGTACGGTAGGCACCGAACCATGTGTCGAAGTCCGGACGACTGCGGAACGCGGCGTCGATCGACACGAGGGCGGCGTGGGGATCGTCCTCCACCACGCGCCGGGCCTCCGCGAGATGATCGGCCGCCGACTCGGCCGGCGCGCCTGCGCGATCGCCCTCGCTGCGCTCTTCACGCTCCCCACGACCACGACCGCGGCGGCCGCGCTCGTTGCGTTCACCGCGCTGGGGGCGGCTCTGCTGCGGGGCGAGTTCCTCCATCAGTTCGAAGACGGGATCCTTGATCTCCGGGCTCAGGTTGCTGGGGCCTGCATCGCGCTTGATGTAACCGACGGCCGCCTCGAGGTCGTCGCCCTCGGCGCCGAGCTCAAGCAGGCAATGTCCGAGGAAGAAGCGCGATCGCGCATGCACGATGCGCGCCTTGGCGCGGTTCGCTCGCATGAGTTCGTCGGCCTCGCGGAAGCACTTGGCGGCCGATGTGAAGTCGCCGTCCTCGTAGTGCAGGACGCCAAGCGTGTAGATCGCGTTGTACGAGCGGCCTTCGCCCTCGCCGGCCTCGCCCAGCAGGATTTCGCGGGCCGCGTCACGCGCTTCGCGCTCTTCCTGCGGCAGCAAGTCGAGCGTGCCGCGCACGCCGAGCGTGGAGAGGGCGAGATCACCGACCAGCACGCTGCGGTACGGATCGTCCTCGGGCAGGCCCTCAAGGGCGCTCGTGTAGCAGCGCACGGCCTCGTCCCAGCGCTCGCCGAGTTGGTGCAGGCGGCCCATCTTGCGATCGACCTTGGCCCGCGCGCGCGGCTCGAGCCCGACGCTGTCGGCAAAGGCACCGGCCCGCTCGAGTCGCGCCAGTGCGGCGCCCTCGTCACGCTCGCCGCGCTCGTAGCGGTCCGCGCGCCGCAGCGCTTCCTCCAGGAGGAACTCCGCGTCGCGGCGGCTGCCGTCTTCGGGATCCTCGGTGGCCTTGAGGTGCGCCGCGTACCACCCGAACACGCGCTCCTCCTGGCCATCACGAAGGAGCATGCGACTCACCGCCCGCAGCGCCACGCGACCTTCCGGTCGGCCGAGCGCGCCCTCGAAGCGCTTGTCCTCCAGCAGGGCGGTGAGGCGGTCCTTGTCGCCACGCCGTGCGGCGGCATCGAGCGCGCCCAGGTAGCGCCAGCGAGCGGCCTCGCCCTTCGAGGCGGGCAGCTCGGCCGCGGCCTCGCCGAGGATCTCGTCCGCAGCACCGAGGTGAAAATGACTCTCGGCTCGGTCCGGAGCGAGGGTCAGGAGGTCGTGCAGGGTGCGCTGGGCGCGGGCGATCTCGCCCTCGCCCCCTTTGCCTGCGTCGGCGACGTTACGAATGACGATGCGATCGATCTCAGTCTTCCAGGGCATGGTGCCGTGCTCCGATGGGACCCGTCTGGGTCCGTCGAGGTGGTTGATGTACCGGGGCTGGCTCGAGGAAAGAGGGCCGGTCCGGCGCGCGCCCGCGAGAAGTCACGTCGCGGGGGGCGGCGAGATCCTACCCAAAGCCCGGGGCGAAGGGGATGCCCAGCCCCAGGGAGGGCGCCGATTGGCGGGCCGCCCTACCCGACGATCAATCGCCCGACCTCGCGCCCGCCGGTGTGCAGGGCCAGGATTTGCGCCGTTTCGTCCAGCCAGCGCTCCACGGTCGCGGTCTCCGCAGAGGTGGGCAGATAGAGAACGACGAGCAGGCGCCGGGCCCGTGGTCCCGCCCCCGCGCGCGGGGCGTCGCCCAGCGGGCTGCCGAACGGTCCGCTTGTGTCGCACAGCACCGGCAGGCCTTCGATCGCGACCCTGCGGCCATCCGCCCCCTCGAACTCCTCGCCACCGCCGCCGGTGCGCAGCAGAACCTGCTCGCCCAGGACGCCGCCGTCGTACGCCCCCAGCGGGACCGCGGTCTTGAGCTGGGCGAGCGCCAGGGCGCGGGCCAGCGCCGAACCGGTCGGGGACGGACCCGTCAAGGCCTCAAGCAGCATGGTCTCAGCCCGCGGCACGAACCGTCCGCCGACTAGCCCGAGGTCGCGGTACAGCGCCCGGCCGGCGGCCACGCCGGGTAGCACGTCGAGGGCCTCGCCGTCCTCGCAGGCCGCGCGCAGGTCTGCGCAGGTTGATTGCCACGCGGCCTCGAACGCCGCGTCGGCGTCGGCGGCGAGCCCCTGCGCCGGTTCAAGATCGTGCAGCACCAAGCAGCCAAGCCGGATGCAGCCCTGGAGCGCGGCGTCGAGCAGCACCGCGCCGGGCGCGCCAAGGTCGAGCGCACCCCCACCGACGACGGGATCCTCTGGCAAGAGCACCCACACGGCGTCGTGGCCGGTGAACTCCCGGACCGACCGCCGATCGAGTCGATCAGCCGGTCCGACCGCCTCCAGCATCTCGCAGAGCGTGGTGTCGGCCAACGGCACTGGGCCCGCGTGCCAGACGCCCTCGCGCAGCACGACGCCCGAGCCGCCGGGCACGAGAAACACAGCCGGCGGTGTGTCGGGCTGTTCGCCAGCCGGCACAACGAGGATCCACATGGGCGTGCGCCCGACGGAGAGCACAGCCCGCCGCGCTTCCGGATAGCGGACCAGCTCGCTCACGACGCGCGAACCCGTGCGCCGTTCCGCATGCGTGACCAACACGCGGCCGCGTCGCCCTAGCCAAGCCCGAGCGCCGGGCGCGAGCACGTGCCCGTAGGGGCGGAACGCCTCCTTGGTCGCGGGTTGCGCTGCGAGCGCAAGATCGCCGCTGGAGACGGTCTGTCGCATGCTGCAAGCCTACCGGAGCGGAGCCACGCAGCCGCGCGGCTCCTCTCGAAGCGGGCCGGTCAGCGACGGCGGCGGCGGACGGTGGCCCAAGGGGGCAGACCGGGGGGCCGCTCCGCTTCGCGGGCCTGGACGCGCTCTTCACGCGGGATGGGCTTGTCGACCTCGAAGCCGGGGAACGCCTCTTGGCGGATCTCCTTGTTGATCAGCTTCTCGATCTGGGTGAGGAAGGGACCGTCATCCTGGGTGACCAGGGTGACCGCGGCGCCTTCCTTGCCCATGCGGGCGGTGCGCCCCACACGGTGGACATAGTCGTCCGCGTGGTTCGGGATGTCGTAGTTCACAACGTGCGTGATGTCGTCGATGTCGAGGCCGCGGGCGGCCACGTCGGTCGCGATCAGCAGCGGGAAGCGCCCCTCGCGGAACAGCTCAAGGATCTGCTCGCGCTTGCGCTGGGGCAGGCCACTGTGGATCAGCTCAGCGGCGACACCGCGCTGCTGCAGGTGGTGGGTGAGCCGGTCCACGCTGAACCGCGTGCGCACGAAGACGATGCCCTTCGCAGGCTTCAACTTGTCGATCACGGCCAACAGGAGGTCTTGCTTGCGCCGCGGATCCACGAAGTAGAAGGTCTGATCGATGGACTCGACCGTGAGCGAGTTCGTTTCGATGATCACGCGCTCGTGCTCACCGACGTGCTTGCCGATGAGGTCCTCGACGTCGCTGTTCAGGGTGGCGGAGGTCAGCACCGTCTGTTGACGTGCACGGCCCGCCTCCATGATGCGGTCGACATCCTCGCGGAATCCGAGGTCGTACATGCGGTCGACCTCGTCCAACACGATCGCGTCGAGTTGGTCGAGCTTGAGCTGACCGCGGCCAATCAGGTCGAGGAGGCGGCCGGGGGTGCCGACGACCACGGTCGAGTCCTTGAGGGCGCGCAGCTGCTGGTCGATCGGCGTGCCGCCGTAGCAGCACACGGTGCGCACGGGCACGAAGCGCGTGAGCTTGTCGGCTTCCTTGGCGATCTGGATCGCCAACTCGCGCGTGGGCGCGACGATGAGGATGCGAACCGGGCCCGCGGGCTCGCCGCGGGCGACGATCTCCTCGTCCTCGACGTGGTCGAGGAGGCCGAGCAGCGGAATGAGGAACGCGGCCGTCTTGCCGGTTCCGGTCTGGGCCTGACCCACCACGTTCTTCTCGTTCAGCACGAGCGGGATCATGGCGGCTTGGATCGGCGACGGATCGACGTAGCCGACGGCGGCGATGGCGGCTTCGAGCGGCGGAGCCAGGCCGAAGGTCGCGAAGTTGGTCGCGGGGAGGTCGGCCGGAATGGGCTCGGCTCGGCCGGAGGTTACATAGCCCTGGCCGCCGCCGGTCGGGTGCGGGCTGTCGCCACCGCGACCTCGACCACGACCGCCGCGGCCGCCCCCGTCGGAAGAGCGGCCTTCGCCGCGAGGTTTGCGCAAGCGCCGGTTAGAGCGATGGGGATGACCCCCGTGATTCGAGCCTGACATGGGGCGGATGGTACCCGCGGGAGGCTCCAGCGACGCCCCCTGCGGCACTCCGCGACGGCTGGATACCGGGTGGTATAAGGGTCGGCTGGCTTCGACAGACCGTGCCTCGCGGAGAGATGGCAGAGTGGTCGAATGCACCGGCTTGCTAAGCCGACGTACCCCCAACGGGGTACCGGGGGTTCGAATCCCCCTCTCTCCGCCACTTTCTCCCGGCCCGCCTCGAGGGCCCCCTACGAGGGTCCCGATTCGGTTCCGCGCTCCCGCGCGGACTGGGCACGTCGCCGCTCAGCCCGCAGGTGGTTCAACTTCACCACTGTGGGTTGGCCGCCCAGATGTGGGTTGGCCGCGCAGACCGCTCGCCGGGCGCTGGGTACGGAGGGGGCCCGCGCCACGCAAAGAGAGGGCGACCGCCCCGCGCTTTCTCCAGCCCCAGGAGCGAAACGTACCGCGCGGAGCGGCGCCCCCATCTACGAACGACCGCGAGCAGGCGAACCGCGTGCCGCGGGCAGAGGGGCGCCGGCGGCGGGCTGCGGCCGAGCGCCTGGGGAACAGGCCGCAGTCGATGCGGAGAACGACGCAGCACCGAGCCCGCGGCGGGGCTCTAGCACGGCTCGACGGGCGGCGGGTCGAGCAGGTCGAATTGACCGATCGGCGACATCAGTCGCTCGGCGGTCGCAGCACCCTCGAGGCCGTACTCGCCGATGGCGGTCCGGCGTAGCGCCGCCAAGTGACCGCCCGTGCCCAACGCCTTGCCTAGGTCGCGGGCGAGGCTGCGCACGTAGACGCCCTTCCCGCAGCGCACCAGGATCTTCAAGCGCGGGTACTCGTAGCCGAGCACCTCGATGGCATCGATCCGCACGGGCCGCGCCTCCAAGACGACGTCGGTCCCTTCCCGGGCGAGCTTGTAGGCCCGCTTGCCCTCGACATGGACGGCGCTGTACTTGGGCGGCACCTGCTCGATGTCGCCGATGAAGGCCTCCAGCGCGGCGCGCACCGCGGCCTCGTCGGGCGGCGTGGCGACCTCGACCTCTTCGCGCTCGGCCTCAGCGTCGTCGGTGCGCGTAAACGCCGAGAGATCGATGGTCGTCTCGTAGACCTTGCCCATCTTCATGATCGCCTCGACGGCCCGGGTGGCGGAACCGATGCAGCAGACCACGACCCCCGTGGCGAGCGGATCCAGGGTGCCGCCGTGGCCGGTCTTCACCCAGCCGGCGGCCGTGCGCACTTTCCGAACGACGTCCATGGACGTCCACCCGAGCGGCTTGTCCACGACCAGGAGGCCGGAGAGGGCGGACTTGCGGTAGCGGGGTCGGCGGCCCATCGGGTCCTCGCAGGGGTACTTGTTCCACCATAGGCCCCGCGCGGGCCGGGCCCCCAAATCGACCGCCCGAGCACCACGCCCGTAGCATGCGAGGCATGCGTCGCCGTTCTCCCCTTGCCCTGGTCGCGATCCTCGTGGTGCTGGCACTCGCCGCGTACGCGCGCTACCGGACGGAACCCGCCACGTCCGGCGCCCTGGCCGACGCCATCGCCCAGCAGCGGTCGGGGGTCTGGGTCGAGGGGGAGGGTCGGATCGTGCACCTACTCCCCGAGGACCGCGATCCGCCGCGCCATCAGCTGTGCCTCGTGGAGCTGGCGGGCGGCCACACCATCAAGATCAGCCACAACGTCGACCTGGCGCCCCCCGTGCCCTGGCGCAAGGGCGATTCGCTCACCTTTCGGGGCCGGTTCGAGTGGAACGCCAAGGGGGGCGTCGTGCACTGGACCCACCGCGATCCGGACGGTCGCCAGGCAGGTGGTTGGCTCGAACTCGCGGGCCAGCGCTATCGGTGACGGGATTGACCCCCCTCACTGCGGGCCTACACTGGTGAATCCAGACCGTATCGGTATGGATTGCCCCCAAGGGGGTCATAAGGAACGAGGCCCACGTGATCCGCGTCTCCAAGCTCGCCGACTACGGCATCCTGCTGATGACGTGGTGCGCGTGGCGTGATGCCGGCGCCGCGGGCCAGCCGGTGCGGCGCTCCGCCGCCGAGCTGGCGAAGGACACGGGCCTGCCCGCGCCGACGGTCAGCAAACTGCTCGGCCTACTGAGCCGCGCCGGCGTACTCGACGCCCAGCGCGGCGCCCACGGCGGCTACGCCCTCGCGCGCGCGCCTTCGGCAATCTCCGTGGCCGACGTCATCGAGGCCATCGAGGGCCCGATTGCCCTGATGGACTGCCTCGACGCCAGCGGGCCGGACTGCGGGGTGGAGTCGTTCTGCCCCACCCGGACCAATTGGGACCGCATCAACAGCGCCATCCTCACGGCGCTCTCCTCCATCTCCCTCCAAGAGATGGCCACACCCCAGCGCGGCTGGCACGAGCGGATGGGCCGCTCGCTGCAGAGCGCCACGGGAGATACTCGATGAGCACGCGATCCGACGCCCCGGACCTCGAACCCGCCAGCACCGCGCGTGTCTCTGACCGTGTCGCCCGCAATCCGGAGATCGACGACCTCACTCGCAAGGACTACGAGTGGGGCTTCGTCACCGACATCGAGCAGGACTCGCTGCCGCCGGGCCTGAGCGAAGACACCGTCCGCTTCATCTCGGCCAAGAAGCAGGAACCCGAGTGGCTGCTTGAGTGGCGCCTGAAGGCCTACCGGCACTGGTGCACGATGAAGGAGCCCACCTGGGCGCTCGTGCACTACCCGGCGATCGACTACCAGTCCATCAGCTACTACGCGGCGCCGAAGAGCAACAAGGACGGCCCCAAGAGCCTGGACGAGGTCGATCCCGAGCTCCTCGCGACGTACGAGAAGCTGGGCATTCCGCTCGCCGAACGCGCCGCGCTGGCAGGTGTGGCCGTGGATGCGGTGTTCGACAGCGTGTCGGTGGCGACGACCTTCAAGGGCAAGCTCGGTGAGCTCGGCATCATCTTCTGCTCGTTCAGCGAGGCTGTGCGCGAGCACCCGGAACTGGTGCGCAAGTACCTCGGCTCGGTCGTGCCGCAGAAGGACAACTTCTTCGCTGCGCTCAACTGCGCCGTGTTCTCGGACGGCTCGTTCGTCTACATCCCCAAGGGCGTCCGCTGCCCGATGGAACTCTCCACGTACTTCCGCATCAACGCGGCGAACACGGGGCAGTTCGAGCGGACGCTGATCGTCGCCGACGAAGGCAGCCACGTGAGCTACCTCGAAGGCTGCACGGCGCCGATGCGCGACGAGAACCAGCTGCACGCGGCCGTCGTCGAACTCGTCGCGCTCGACGACGCCCAGATCAAGTACTCCACCGTCCAGAACTGGTATCCGGGCGACAAGAACGGCGTGGGCGGCATCTACAACTTCGTCACGAAGCGCGGCGCTTGCCGTGGCCGGCGCAGCAAGATCTCGTGGACCCAGGTCGAGACGGGTTCCGCGATCACCTGGAAGTACCCCAGCTGCATCCTGCAGGGCGACGACTCCGTCGGTGAGTTCTACAGCGTCGCGCTGACCAACCACCACCAGCAGGCCGACACGGGCACCAAGATGATTCACATCGGGAAGAACACCCGTAGCACGATCATCTCCAAGGGCATCTCGGCCGGCAGGGGCCAGAACACGTACCGCGGCCAGGTCAAGATGCTCGCGAGCGCCCACAACGCGCGCAACTACAGCCAGTGCGACTCGCTCCTGATGGGCGATGCGTGCGGTGCGCACACCTTCCCGTACATCGAGGTGCGCAATCCCAGCGCGCATCTCGAGCACGAAGCCTCGACGAGCAAGATCGGCGAGGACCAGATCTTCTATCTCAACCAGCGTGGCCTCGGCACCGAGGACGCGGTGAACCTCATCGTGAATGGATTCTGCAAGGAAGTCTTCCGCGAGCTCCCCATGGAGTTCGCGGTCGAGGCGCAGAAGCTGTTGGCGGTCAGCCTGGAGGGCGCCGTCGGCTAACGGCGCAACGAACATGACAAACGAAAAGACCCCCCTACTGCAAGTACAGGGCATTCACGCGAGCGCCGGCGGCAAGTCCATCCTGAAGGGTTTGGACCTCGTCGTGAACCCCGGCGAAGTGCACGCCATCATGGGCCCCAACGGCTCAGGCAAGAGCACTCTCGCGCGCGTGCTGACGGGCCACCAAGACGTCGAGGTCACCGGCGGCGAAGTGCTCTACAAGGGCCAGCCGTTGCTCGACTTGGCACCAGAGGAGCGCGCCCGCGAGGGCCTGTTCCTTGCGTTTCAGTACCCCGTGGAGATCCCCGGCGTCACCAACAACACGTTGCTGCGCGAGGGTCTCAACGCCATGCGCGTCCACCGGGGTGAGGAAGAGCTGGATGCGATTGACTTCCTGAAGATCGTGAAGCGCAAGGCCGACCTACTCGAAATGGACCACATGATGCTCGGCCGCGCGGTCAACCACGGTTTCAGCGGCGGCGAGAAGAAGCGCAACGAGATCCTGCAGATGCTCGTACTCGAGCCGACTCTGGCGATTCTCGACGAGACGGACTCAGGCCTGGATATCGACGCCCTCAAGGTCGTAGCCCAGGGCGTGAACGCGCTCCGCGCTTCGCAGCGCTCCTTCGTCGTCATCACGCACTACCAGCGCCTGCTCGACTACATCGTGCCGGACTTCGTGCACGTCTTGGCCAACGGCCGCATCGTCAAGAGCGGACCCAAGGAGTTGGCCCACGAGCTCGAGGCCAAGGGCTACGCGTGGATCGACGAGGCCGTGGCGGGAGCACCGCAGTCGTGACCACGCTGACCTCCTCCCAACCGACGGCCTTCGAAACGCATCACCCGCGCTTCGTCGCTGAGCGTGCGGCCCCGCTGTGGCTCACCGAGCGCCGGGCCCAAGGTCTGGCGCACTTCGCGGAGCTCGGTCTGCCTACGAGCCGGGACGAGGACTGGCTCTACACCGATGTCCGACCGCTCGCCCGGGAGGCGTTCCCGCCCGCTCCGCCGCCGGCCCATCCGCCGGCGTCGCTCGCCGCCCACCGCTTCGCGCTGGGGCTTGAGCGTGGTCCGCGGCTTGTGTTCCTCAATGGTCGCTACGCTCCCGCGCTGTCGTTCGTGAACGACCTGCCGGCGGGCGTGACGCTTACGAGCTTCGCCGCGCTGCGAGCCAGCGGTTCGTCGATGGATTGGATCGAAGCCGCGCTTGGCAGGGCGGCAGACACCTCCGCCCATCCGTTTGTCGCCCTCAATCAGGCGTATCTCGACGACGCGGCCATCGTGCATGTGAAGGCCGGCGTCACCGTGCACCAGCCGATCCAACTGCTGTATCTCCACGCCCCCACGGGAGCGCGCGTCGCCGTGCACCCGCGCACGCTGGTGGTCGCGGAGCAGGGCAGCGCCGTCACGGTCGTGGAGCACTACGGCATCGATTGCATCGGGGCGCTCGCGGGGGGGACCTGCCTCACCAATGCGGTCACCGAATACATCGTCGGCGCCAACGCCTCGGCCCGCGCCGTCCGCATCCAGCGCGAAGGCACCCGCACGTACCACGTAGGGTTCACCGGTGTGCTCCAGGCACGTGACAGTCGGTTCGCATCGACCTCCATCTCGCTCGGCGGCGCCATCGACCGCAACGAGATGCACGTGAGCGTGGGCGCCGCAGGCGCCGAGTGCGATCTGCGCGGCCTGTACGTGATCGCCAATGAAGAGCACTACGACAACCACACGGTCGTCACCCATCCCGTGCCCCATGGCACCAGCCGGCAACTGTTCAAGGGCATCCTCGGCGGCAAGTCGCGCGGCTCGTTCACCGGCCGCGTCGTCGTTGCCCAGCACGCCCAGAAGACCTTGGCCGAGCAGGCGAATCACAACCTGCTGCTCTCGGACCACGCCGTGGCCGAGACGCGCCCGCAGCTCGAGATCTACGCCGATGACGTCAAGTGCGCCCACGGCGCCACCATCGGCCGACTCGACGAGAACGCGCTCTACTACCTGCGCTCCCGCGGCATTGATCGCCTCAAGGCGCGCAACCTGCTCGTGCACGCCTTCGCCAACGAGATCACGGAGTCGGCGGGCGATCCGCTCCTGACCGCGGGACTTGATGCGCTGCTCGCCGCACGCTTGGAACGCGAGCCGCGAGCCGAGGACGCATCGTGAGCCGGGCGTCCACCGCTCCCGCTCTCGACGTCGCGCGCGTCCGGGCCGACTTCCCGATCCTCACGCGCGAGGTGAACGGTCGGCCGCTCGTCTATCTCGACAACGCCGCGTCCACCCATCGCCCGCGCCCCGTACTCGACGCGATCGAGCAGTTCTACACCGTGTCGAACTCGAACGTGCACCGCGGCGTCCACCGGCTGAGTCAGGAAGCCACGCAGCTCTTTGAGGACGCCCGCGCGACCATGGCGGGGTTCCTAGGTGCCGACGCGCGCGAGATCGTGTTCACGCGCGGCACGACGGAGTCGCTCAACCTCGTCGCGTTCAGCTACGGCCGCGCCACACTCCAGGCCGGCGACGACGTCCTCCTCACGCATATGGAGCACCACGCCAACATCGTGCCGTGGCAGTTGCTCTGCGAACAGACCGGCGCGACACTCAAGGTGGTTCCGATCACCGACGCCGGCGAGCTCGACCTCGACGCCTTCGACGCCCTACTCGGCGACCGCACGCGCATCGTCGCCGTCACGCATGTGTCCAACGCCCTCGGCACGATCAATCCGATCGCTGAGCTGGCGCGGCGCGCGCACGCCGTCGGCGCCGTGATCGTGGTGGACGGCGCCCAGGGCGCCCCGCACATGGCCGTCGACGTCCACACGCTGGATGTCGACTTCTACGCGCTCTCAGGCCACAAGATGTACGGACCGACCGGCATCGGCGTGCTCTACGGTCGGCGCGCACTGCTCGACGCGATGCCGCCCTGGCAGGGCGGCGGCGACATGATCCGCTCGGTGACCTTCGAGCAGACGACCTACAACGACGCGCCGTTTCGCTTCGAAGCAGGCACGCCGAACATCGCCGGCGCCATTGGCCTCGCCGCCGCGGCTCGCTACATCAGCGCCCTCGGCTTGGACGCCATCGCGGCGCGCGAAGCCGAACTGCTGGCCTATGGCACACAGCGCCTGGGTGAAGTCGAAGGCCTGCGCATGATCGGAACGGCGGCGCACAAGGCCGGCGTCCTGGGCTTCGTGCTGCAGGACATCCACCCCCACGACATCGGCACGATCCTCGATCACGAGGGTGTGGCCGTGCGCACGGGCCACCACTGCGCCCAGCCGGTCATGGAGCGCTTCGGCGTTCCGGCGACGGCGCGCGCCTCGCTGGGGATCTACAACACGCACGCGGAGATCGACGCGCTTGTCGCGGCGCTGGCCAAAGTGCGCGAGGTATTCGCCTGATGTCCGATCTACGCGACCTCTACAACGACGTGATCCTCGGTCACACGAAGCGCCCGCGAAACTTCGGACCGCTCGACGGCGCCACGGGCAGCGCCGTGGGCTTCAATCCCCTGTGCGGCGACAAGTTCGTCGTTCGCGTGCGCGTCGAGGACGACATGATCGCCGACGTGCGCTTCGAGGGCGAGGGCTGCTCGATCTCGAAGGCTTCTGCGTCCGTCATGACCGAGACCCTCAAGGGTCAGTCTGTGGCGGAGGCCAAGCGCCTCGGCCTCGTGTTCCGCGACCTCGCCATGGGCAACATCGACGGTGCTCAGCGCCTCGAGGACCTAGGCAAGATGGCGGTGTTCTCAGGCGTGGCGGAGTATCCCGTGCGCGTGAAGTGTGCAACGCTGGCGTGGCACACGGTTGAGGCGGCGCTCGCTGGTAGCGATCAGCCGGTATCCACGGAGTAGCGAACATGAGCGACGAAGCCACGACCGACACTGATGAGCGCACCGACGCGACGCCCGCAGCGGGCAGCCTCGAAGCGCGCGTCATCGAGGCGATCAAGACGATCTACGATCCCGAGATCCCGGTGAACATTTACGAGCTCGGCCTCATCTACCGCATCGCGATCGACGAAGCGGCGGGCAAGGTCGACATCGACATGACCCTGACGAGCCCCGCCTGCCCGGTGGCCGGCAGCTTGCCGCCCGAAGTGCAGACCAAGATCGAGGCGCTCGAGGGCGTCAACGATGTCGCGGTCGAACTCGTATGGGATCCGCCGTGGTCGAAGGACCTCCTCTCCGAGGCGGCGAAGCTGACGCTCGGTCTCGGCTAGGTCGCACGTGGGACGCGCGGCTGGCCCTCTGAAGCCCCGCCACCTGGGACCCGACTACGCGTCGCAGTGGCAGGACGCGGAGATGGCCGCCGCCTACCGCCATCGGCCGCCGTACGCTGCTGAGGCGCTGGCGCTCCTGCATGACACGCTGCGCCCCGACCCACCGATCGCGCTTGATGTCGGCGCAGGAACGGGCGATGTCGCGCGACCGCTCGCGCCGCACCTGCTGCGCGTCGACGCTGTCGAGCCCTCCGCGGCGATGATCCGCGTAGGCAAGACGCGGCCTGGTGGCGAGGCCGCCAACCTGCGCTGGATCCAGGCTCCCCTCGAGTCGGCCTCGCTCGCGGGCCCGTATGGCCTGGTCGTGGCCGGCGAGAGCATCCACTGGACGAATTGGGATCTCGCGTTTCCGATCCTCGCGGCTGTCCTCGCCCCCGGCGCTCCCTTCGTGCTTCTCGACCGCACGGCAAGCCCCGCACCGTGGGACGACGAGCTGCGCCGACTCATCGGCCGCTACTCCACGAATCGCGACTACCAGCCCGTCTCGGTTCCCGACCTGCTGGCCGCGAGCGGCCACGTCGTCTGGACGGAGCGCGACTCCAGGGTCGATGAGATCACCGAGCAGCGCACAGACGACTACATCGAGTCGCTGCATTCACGCAACGGGCTCTCGCGCGCGCGGATGGGTGTCTCCGCCCGCGTGTTCGACGCGCAGGTGCGGGACTTGCTCACCCGACACGGCGCCGACGAGTCCGTCGGCGGCAAGCAGACGGTGGCGACTTGTGTGGGTCGCGTGACCGCTACTTAGGACAGCAGCCCGGACGCGGGAAGCAGAAGGGCCCGATGCGAATGCGGCCCGGAGCGGCGCGCGACGACGCGGCCGGAGCCGTGCGCAGCGGCGGCCACGGCGCGTCCATGTCCGCGAGGGACCGTATGCGCCGCACACGGAACCCCGTGTCCTGCAACAGCTTCACGACGCCGACCGGCCCGGGGTAGTGCGCGGCACCGACGGCGACGAACATCGTCTTGTCGGGGTGCTTGTTGCCCGCCTCGATCATGCGCCGCACCATCGTCTCGTTGCGGCGATCGAGCAGCTGCTCCATGAAGGCGGTCATCTCAGCGTTGCCGCCCATCTGCTCCTTCATCATGTCGTAGAAGCGGTCGGCCTCGCCGGCGATGTAGGTGCGGATGAGGGCCTCGATCGGATCGACGACCTCCGCAGCGTTCTCGTCCTGCGGCTCGTCGAGCTTCTCGAGGGCGGCCAGCGACTCGGCCAACATCTCAACCTGCTTCTCGTACGTGATCTCGTTGAAGATCGCAAACTGCTCCTCGGCGAACTCGAGTCCGCCGACAGTCTTGCCCTGCTGCATCGCGCCCATGTAGAGCTGCAGGTCGAGGGGCAGACTCGCCATCGGATTGGCGGGCGCGCTCGGCGCGGGCTCGTCGTTCTCCGCAGCGGCCGCCGCGGCCTCGTCGGCCTTGCGCTTGGTGTTCACGAGAATCGGGACCTGCACGGAAGTCAGCCAGGGCCTGAACCGCTTGAACTGCGCCGCCTGTATGGCGGGGATTTCATAGCGCGTGAGGACGCGATCGAGTGCCTCCACGACTTCGTCCGAGGCGTAGTCCCCCAACGACTTGCCGTCGGGCAGCATGATGTGCTGCTGCAACTCCGGGCCGAGCTTGGAAAAGTCGAGCTCCGTGTAGAGCGCTTGCGACTCGTCCAACGCGCGTTGCACGGCCGGCGGGTGCGACGTCACGCGCGGATCAGCGACGTGGATCGTTCCGAAGAGGTAGATCTTCGGCTCGTTCTGCACCTCCCAAAGGATCGGAACGCGCTCGCTTGCGGAGGCAGGCGTCTCGTCGGCACCGGCGCGCTGAGCGAACGGCAGCGTGAATACGGCGGTCAGGGCGAGGAGCGCCAAGCGAAGAGAGAAGCGATGTGTCACGGGGTTGAGCCTCCAGCGAGCCAGGTGGGCGCTCGTGATACCAGAAGTTCCGGCGCGACCGGACCCCGGAATCAGGCGCAGCACACGGGGCCCATTGCGTGGTGACGCCGTCCGGCGTACGACGGGGAGGATCCGGAGGGGTTCGCCCGCCATGCGCCTTGTCTTGCCCGTCGCAGCCATACTCCTCTTGGCCGGCCTGCTCCCGGCCGTGCCGCTGGCGATGCGCGCGGCGGCGGCGGACGAGGACCTGGAGCGCCTGGCGCCCCTCGACAACCCGGAGCACCCCCGGCACGAAGCCGCCCGCACATGGTGGGAGCAAACGAGCGAACCCACGCGCGTGGCCATCCTGCGCCGAGCGCTCGCAGCGGACGATCCCGCCCTGGCGAGATTTGGCGCACGCGGTATTGGCTATCCGTATCTCGATGCCGCCGAGCTCGCGCGCAAGATGGAGATCCTGCGCGCTGACCCACACCTCACCTTCGCCGAGGCCCCAGCGTGGGGCCTGGGCGGACGCCACGCGTTCGGCGCTGACGATGTGGTGCCGTTCTATCGCGCCGCCGCGGCGGACCCGGCGCTCGACCTCTCCGCGGCCGTGCTCGACCTCCCGCACCGGGCCGCGCGCACCGAACACGCCGAGGCGTTGGTCGCACTACTACCGGTCGGCGGTGCGCGCGCCTTCGGAGGCACGCTCTTCACGGTGCTCAACCTGGGTGAACACGACCGCACGGATGCCGCGCGCGCGCACATCGCCCGCGGCGCGCTCTACGGCTTGCGCCGCCTGCGCGCTGAGCGCGCCGGCCGACCGCGGCCCGAAGCCCTGCCCGCCGTGGAGATCACCAGCGCGCCGGAGGGTGGGCTGCCCCCCGCGTTCCTGGAGGTCGCGTACGCCACCCATCCCACCGAGCCCAACGGCTTTTCAATCGGCGACTACGGCACGCCGCACAGCGTCGTCGAGCCCTTTCACTGGCTGCGACGCTGGTTGCTCACGCTGACGCCGGGGCCCAAGGACGTGCCGTATCTGCGCGAGGTCGTGCGCGTTGCGAGCGACGCCCCCGCTTCGCACCCCTACGCAGGCACGCCGCTGCGCTGGGCGCTGACGCATCTCGCGCGCCTGGGTGCGACGGAGGACGTTCGGTCGTGGGCTAAGGAGCCGGACATGCGCGGCGACTACGCGGCCGCCGTGCTGGCGCGGATCGGGGAGCCCGCGTTGTTTGAGCGCCGACTGGCCGCCGCCGAGGTCGATAGCGCCGTCGAAGACTTGCTGTGGGTCGTCGATCGCCCCAAAGCCCGGGCCCGCGCGGCGCGTGCGCTACTCGACGCGGGGCTGGGCGCCGCATCCCCGCGGCATCCACTGACACCCACGGGGCGCATGGACCTCCGCGTCTACGAGGGCATCGACATCTCGTCGGAGGATCTCGACGCCATCGCTGAGGTGCTCTGGGACGAGACGGCGACCGACGATGCGGACGCGCTGCTCGGCCTCGCGTGGTTCTTCGCCGAAATCCATCCCATCGCACTGAACCCGGGCCGCGCGGCGACGCTGCTGCAACGGCTGGCCACGATGCCGACGTTCGACTGGCAGGACGAGTCCTTCGAGGAGTGGGCACGCGTGCTGGCCGTGCTCGAAGTCCGAGATGAGCCGGCCACGGTCCACATGCTCGAGGCGTGGCTTGAGAGCCAGCCGGAGGTTCGCGCAGATATCTTGCTGATGCTCGCCCGCTTGGGTGCGCCGCGCCACGAGCGCGCCATGATCGCGGCGTGGCCGCATTGGGAACCCGAGCACGCCTGGGCGCTGGGGCGCGTACCGGGCGCCGCCATCGAGGCGTTTCTGATCTCCCGCCGCGCGGGCGATCCCGCCGAGGAGGACGCCGGACTGCGAGCCGCGCAGTCGGTGCAGGCGCTCATGGCGATGCTTGTGCGCCGCGGCATGCACCCCTCGGTAGGCGCGCTGCTCGAGAACTTGGCGATGCGCGCCGAGAACGATCCCGACGCCACGCGCCCCGAATTGGAGACGGCCTGGGGCCGGTTGTTGGCTGGCGATGTGGCCGACTGCGTCTTGGGCATGGCCACCGAGTCCTACACGACCCATCCCGTTGGTGACCTCGACGCCCCCGTGGCGCGCAGCTGGTTGCGCACCCGCCGCGACGCGCGCGGCGGCGGCACGTACTGGGATGCAACGTTCGCGCTCGTGCCGGCCGACCACGACGCCTACCAGGAGACGCGGCGGCTGCTGCGTTCGGGGCGTACGTGGATCATCGATCAGCTCCAGAACGAGGGAGCGACGCGCGGCGATCGGGCGGAGTTGACGGCCCTGCTCCTCGATGACCTCGACAGCAACTGCTGCCTCGCGTGGGCCGCGCACCTCTTGCTCCAGGAACTTCATCCGTGGCTGACGATCGACCCCGCCCACGGAGGCGCGGGACGACTGCAAACCCATGTGTGGATCGAGTCCACGAACTGGCGCGAGAGCCGCATCTTCGGCGGGCCCGTGCCAGGTCCCCGGTAGCCTCCCGCGACATGGACCCGGATCTCGAGCGCCGCCGCGGATTCGCCGCCACCACCGCCGCCTTCGCCACGTGGGGCATCGTGCCCATCTATTGGAAGGCCGTGGCGCCGATTGCTCCAATGGAGATGATCGGCTGGCGCGTGCTCTGGGCGCTGCCGTTCGGGACTCTGCTCCTCCTGTTGCTTGGAGGCTGGCCCCGCGTCCGCCTCGCCCTCGCGCGCCCGCGCGTCGTCGCGGTGCTCGCGATCTCCGCCGCGCTCGTGGCATGCAACTGGTTCCTCTTCATCGACGCGGTCGTCACCGGCCGTGTCATGGAGACGAGCCTGGGCTACTACATCAACCCCCTCGTGAACGTGCTGCTCGGGTTCTTGCTCCTGGGCGAGCGACTGCGCCGGGCGCAGGTGGTCGCGCTCGCCTTCGCGGGCGCGGGTGTGGCCGTGCTGGTGTTGGTCGTGGGCAAGTTGCCGTTCCTCGCGCTGGCCCTCGCGTTCACGTTCGGACTGTACGGCCTCGTTCGCAAGCTCGCGCCCGTCGACGCGCTGCCCGGGCTGTTCATCGAGGTGCTCCTGCTCGCTCCGTTCGCTGCCATCTGGCTTTGGTTGCAGCCCGGCCCCACAGACTTCTCCCAATCGACACCCCTGGTGCAGTGGCTGGTCCCCGTCGCGGGCCTCATCACCACCATTCCGTTGTCGCTGTTCGCGTTCGGCGCGCGCCGACTCCCCCTCGCCACGGTGGGCATGCTGCAGTTCCTGGCACCGACGGGCCAGTTCCTGCTGGCAACGCTCGTGTACGGCGAGGCGTTCACGCTGGCGCATGGCGTCACGTTCGCGCTGATCTGGACCGGCGTGGCGCTCTACCTGCGCGACGCGCGCCGGATCCCGCGACCCGTCGCCTAGCCGTGCAAGGCGGCGCCGCAGTACTTGCAGTACGCCGCGTCCGGCGCGTGGCCGTCCCGCCCGCAAGCGGGGCACGCCTGGGTGCTCACCGGCGTGGTCGGCTGGCTGGCGCGCGCGAGCTCGACGCCCACGATACCGGTGGGCACCGCGATGATGGCGTAGCCCGCGATCATCACCACGGAGGCGATGAACTTGCCCAGCACCGTGACCGGGGCGATGTCGCCGTAGCCGACCGTCGTGAGGGTCACGATGGCCCAGTACACGCTCTCGGGAATGCTCGAGAACCCGCTCTCCTCGCCTTCGACGAGGTACATCAGCGTGCCGAGGATGAACACGAGCGTCAGCACGGCGCCCAAGAACACTAGGATCTTGCGGCGCGCGGCGAGGAGGGCCCGGCCGAGGACGTCGGCCTCGCGCACGAAGTGACCCAACTTGAACACCCGAAACACCCGCAGCAGCCGCAGGGCGCGGATCACAACGAGTGAATGGGTGCCGACGAACACGAGGCTTAACCACGTGGGCAGAATCGCCAAGAGATCGACGAGACCGAAGAAGCTGCGGGCATAGCGCAGCGGCTTCTGCACGCACAACAGCCGCAGGAGGTACTCGGCGGTGAACGCGAAGGTCAGACCCCACTCGATTTGGCGCAGCAGGGCTCCGTGCGCGGCGCGAATCGGCGCGACGCTCTCGAGGGACACGACGACGATGCTTGCCAGGATCGCGAGGAGCAAGGCCACGTCGAACGCCTTGCCCACGGGCGTGTCGGCCTCGAAGATGACCGTATGCAAGCGGCCGCGTAGGCCGGGCTGGGCGGGCTCGTGGAGGCTCACGCGGCGAGCGTACCGCGGGTGCGCGCCGCGCGCCCTACTGCACCCGGGCTCCCGCGCGCTTCTGCGGCTGGTCCTTGACGAGGTATTCGCGAATGCCGCTCGCCATGATGGAGGCGATGCGCTCGACGCTGTCCTCGCGTAGCCCGCCGGGCTCGGGCACGAACGCCTCGCGGCCGTCGGCGAGCACCTCCCAGCCGCCAGCCCAGATGACGTCCTTGCGCACCTCGACCTCGATCGCGTTCGGGCGGTACGCCGAGTAGCGATAGCGCTGCACGGCCTCGAACCGATTGGCTTCGACCCACGCCTCGAGCGCTTGGACGCGCGCCTCGACGTCCGACCCGAGGTTGCGGCCCACCCAAGGCGTACGAACGTCGAGCAGTTGCGGCCATAGCGGCTCGAACTGTTGGATCTCTGCGTCGCCGCCCTGCGCACGGACGAGATCTTGGAGGTGGCGCAGGAAGCACCACACCTGCAGACGCATCTCGGCACCACCGAGCGGCAGGAAGTACGGCGAGTTGATCGCCACGGGTAGGTAGTTCTTCTCCAACATCAGCGCGATGCGGTACGCGAGCGCGCGATCGGCCGTGAACTCCGCCAGGCGATCGGGAAACACCGGTGGATAGATGTTCGCGGGCAGCCGCGCAAACTCGTGATACTCGAACGGCGTGAAGATGAGACTCGCCTTGGGCCGACGCTGACCCGACCCCACGCGGTCGTCATAGGTGTGCACGGTCACGCGCGTCAGACGTGCGTCTCGGACGCCGACCCCGCGGAACGCCTCCTCGCAACGCGCGTGGATGGCCGCCGAGACCGGATCGAAGCACCGCGCGAGCGCATGCTCCCCCTGCTCAGACGAGAGCAACTCGCTCGCGGGCGGGAACAGCGCCCGCCGGCCGAGGTGGCCCGACTCGGGCACGCTCCACCCGCGGAAGCGGTTGTAGTCACTTACGACCCGGGCGGCCTGCACGTGCTGGTAGCCGCGCAGTCCCAGATGGAACGCCAGGCGCTCGGCGACGGCCGCCGCGCCCCAGTCACGCTCGCGGATGAAGGCCGCGCGCACGTCCGGGCGCAATGCGCCGGCTTCGTCAAGCAGCGGCGTCAACTCCGGGGGGACGCGCACGCCGTCGTGAACCACATCGACGATGACGTGCCGGTCCCAAGGCTCCAGCGTGCGGGCGGGCTCGCCCCGCAATTCGTACGGCGCGTCAAGCGACGCAAGCACGGGCTCGTAGGGCAGGACGTCGGCCATCGAGGGAGGCTACCCGCTCCGACTCCGAAGACCACGCGGACCCGGAGCCCCACCGCGAGGGTTCGGCGATCTACGCCTCGAGCAGTTCGAGCCGGCGGAGCGCCTCGCGCTTGCCGAGGCCGCGCACGCTGGCAAGAGCCGCCAGTTGTCGCGCCTGCGGCTTGCTCTTGCCCTTCTCCCAGTTGTAGATCGTGAGCATGGACACGCCGACCAGGCCGGCGTAGTCCTTGGCCGAGAGACCCAGGCGCTTGCGGTCGGCCGAAACCCACTTGGGCGAGAACCGTAGGCCGTCAGCGGCCGCCGGAGAACTCGGCTTGGTCTTGAGACGGCGGGTTTCCTGCTTCTTGAGGAACTGCTGGTTGCGCTCGAGTTCTAGGACGCGGCGCTTGAGATCGGCGATGGCGTGACGCTGCTCGACGATCGTCTTCTTGAGGGCGGGGAGATGTTGCCTCAGCTCCTTACGGGCGAGACGAAACACTTCGTCCTTCAGAACGACTGCGATGTTGGGCATGGGACTCCTCTGCGGTGCGCTGAATACTGAAACCAGACGATCCGTTTATAGACAGTGACCGATGTGTCTGCGGCGAATTCCGCACCGCTGTGCATACAAGTGGGAACGCTAGGCGCTGAATACCTGAACGGCCGCCGCGGGTCGAGCGCGGGCACAGCCCGGCCGGCGTCCGGCGATCCGCGCGGCAAATGCGCGCCAAATCGTCCGTGCTCCGCACGCCAGAGGTCGTGCATCAGGCCCAACGAACAGGGCTTTGAGACCCATGTTGGGCCATCTTCATGCCGCCATCCTGCGCGCAGCCTGGGTGGACGAAAGTCTGGACAGGCGGAGTTCCAGGAGGAACATGAACCGCTTGACCTGGGAGTTCGGCCTGTGCCGCAGATCCCCGGCAGGAGACTCACACGATGATCAAGCGGATTCAGCGGACGGCTCTCGCGGGCCTCGCCGCCATCCTCTTCCTCGCACCCTCGGCCATGGCCTACGACACGTTCCCCGTGGCGAAGGTCGGCAAGTCGGGCCAGGTGTACACCTGGGAAGTCGGGCACTGCTGAGGCCACCCTGGAACGTGGTCCACGTTCCACAACGGCCGCACCTACACCTGGGCTGGGTCGCCGAACGCGACCTCGCGCCAGATCATGTTCGGCATGGGTCTGGAGCCCGAGAGGCTGCAGGGCCGCCATGTCGCCCGTCGCAACGCGAAGGCTGAGCCGGCCAAGGCCGTGCCCGCGCGCCGCACGACGCGCGCCCGCTCCAGCAGCGAGTTGCCCCCCCGCCGGTCCGCTAGGACTGCGTACCGCCGCCTAACGGCGGGCCGCGGTGGTCCACCACCGGCTGTTCTGCTTCTCGGCCTCGATGACCTCTTCGTTGAACTTCTTGGCCTTGACGCTGGCGGGGTCAACCGCGAGGGCGGCCGCCGCCATCTTCTTCGCGTCGTTGAACGACGTGCGGACCATGTACACGTTGCCGGCATGCAGGTAGGCGTCCACGCCCTCTCGCACGGCGATCTCGCGCACGCCCGCCAAGTACTCCTTCAGGGCGGCGTCATCGCCAGCCTCGGCCACGCGCTTGTCGACGGCCTTGACCTGGCGCTCGAACTCCAACCCGGCCTCCTTGAAGATGTCCTTCGAGCGGTTGGCCGAGGTGGTGCGCAGCCCGCGGGTCACGGTGTTGCGGGCGTTGTCGATGCGCTTCTCGATGGGCGCCACGCGCGAGGCGATGCGGTCCCGCACGCGCAGGGCTTCCGCCTCGTCCTTCGGTAGGTATTGCGTCAAGCGCTTGAGGAGGCGCTCCTGATCGTGGTCGAGCTCCCACAGGTGCACATCCGCAAGGATGTCGCGCGCCTCGGCAGCGGCCTTCGTGTCCTCAAGTCGCGTGAGGATCTTGGCGACGATCTCCTCGGCCTTGTGATAGTCCTTCGCAGCGAACGCGGACCGGGCCATGGCCAGCAACTTGGCGGCGATGCCTTCCTTGATCTGCGGCACGATCTCGGCTTCGAACTTCTCGACCAGCGCCTTGTCCAGCGCCTGCGCCTTGCGGTAGTGGCTGCGGGCCTGGTTGAACATGCCGTTCTCGAAGGCGAATACGGCTAGGCGCAGGTGCGACTCGGCGTCCTTGCCTGCGCGGTCCGACCACTCGCCGTAGTAGTACTGCGGATCGAGATCCGCCGGGGCGTACTCAACGGTCTTCTCGGCCGTCTTGACGGTCATGCCGGTGTGATCGACGCTGACGATCTCTGCTTCGACGGTATCGCCGGAGTTCAGCATGATCTCGTCAGCGAACGCGGACGTCGCGAGCAGCAGGATCAGGGCGGTCGTCATCAAGACCTTCTCCTCCAGGGGGGCCTGGTCCTAGCGAGGGACCGAGCCCGGGGCCATCCCGTGGGGGTGTGCGCGGCGGGCGGGGCGCGAGTGAGCCCCGTCCGCCCGCCCAGCCGTCTCTACTTGGCCTTGTTCCAAGTGATCGCGGCGATCTGCCCTTCGCGGGCCATGTGCGCCGCTTCGGCCAACACGCGTGCGGCCTCCTGGGGCGCATGGAAGCCCATGGAGTTCTCGGCGGCGATGAAGTCGAGTCGCCATTGCGCCTTGCGCTGGAACTCAAGGGCCTCGGCCAGTTGCTCGTCGCTCGCTCCCGCGCCGCGGGCCTCGAGGATCGCGTCGAGCAGCCCCATCAGAGCCTCGCCCGCGCGCAACATCAAGTCGCGCGTCTTGCCCTGAATGCTGTCCACGCGCGCCTTGATCTCATCCTCCGAGAAGTGATGACACACCTGGCAGGCACGGTTGATGTTCAGCAACGGGCTTCGCACCCAGTGGTCGGAGATCTTCGTGGCGCCTTCGCGCATGTACGGCATGTGGCAGTCAGCGCATGCGACGCCGCTGCGCGCGTGGATGCCTTGGCTCCACAACTCAAACTCAGGATGCTGCGCCTTCAGGATCGGCGCACCGGTTTCCTTGTGCTTGTAGTCGTAGAACCGCTCGCCGCTGGAGAGCTTCGTCTCGTTCCAGAACTGCTCGGTCTGGTCAACCGTCATCCCGTGCCCCCACGGGAAGGTCAGCGGAAAGTCGCTCGAGCAGTAGTACTCGACATGGCATTGGCCGCAAACGAAGCTGCGCATCTCGTTGCGGCTTCCGTGCTGGTTCGGATCGTAGGGCGTGCTGCGGTCCCCCGCGCGCCACTGCGTGATCGAGGGTATGTGCGGCACTTCCGCCTCCCCGGCTGCCAGCGCCTGGATGCCGTTGATGAACCCGGGCCGGGTCACGCGAAGGCTCATGCTCTCGGGATCGTGGCAGTCCACGCACGAGACCGGATGGGCATGGCCGATGTCGTGCAGTTGCTTGTTCAGCTCCTTGTAGGGGATCTTGTTGGTCTTCGCGAAACCCTTCATGGCATCGCCGTCGCCGAGCTTGCGGTACAGCGGCATGATCGAAGCGTGGCAGTGCAAGCAGGAACCCGACTGAGGCTTGGTCTGCCGATCGGTCTCCTCCTGATCCTGCAGCATGTAGGCGTGGCCGCGACGATCGCGGTAGTCGATCGAGAACGCGTAGCCGAGGAACATGCGCTTGAGCCACGGGTCGCGCTCGATCTTCTGTTCGGGCAGCGCCTCGCTGCCGCCGTGCCCGCCAAAGCGCGTGCGCGTGGCCAGGGCGGTGCGCTGGTAGGAGTCGTACTGGCGCGGCCAGTTCTTGCCCCACTCCGCCGGATCCGTCGTGTCTTCGTTCACCTCGACGAGGCGCACGAAACGCGTCCGCGCCTCGTCCTTACGGTCGGAGATGTTCAGCAGCAACGCCGTCACGAGGGCGGTCACGAGGACCGAGCCCACCAAGACGACGCCGAAGAAGCCCCATCCCTTGCTCTTCCGTTCGCCCGTCACTTGCGCTCTCTTTCTGCGGCTTCACCGCGCTCGGGACCACCTAGCGCCACCCAGGCCCCGTGGCCGACCGCCCGGTGGCAGTGCACACAGGAGAGTTGGTCGCGGTCCGTCGCCGCGTTCGCGATGGACGGATGCAACAACTCGGAGTGACAGCGCACGCAGTTGTCCTGCACGATGCGCTGGCTGCTCTCTGCCGCCATGATCGGCTCGTGGAAGTCCTGCAAGGTGAACGCCTTGGAGTGCCGCCACCCCTGATCCATCTTCGCGAGGTACTTCCCGAAGAAGTCGGCCGGGAGGTGGCAGTCGACGCACACGGCGACGCCGTGGTGGCTCGACTTTTGCCACGAATCGAAGTGACCCTGCATGATGTGACAGTTCACGCATGCCTGCGGGTCGGAGCTCAGATAGGCCGTGCCGCCTGCGTAGTGCATGGTGAAGAGGCCCACGCCGAGCGGCACGCCGATCAGCACCGCAAGCAGAAGTCGCCGTCGATGCACGCGCCGTGTCCCTCCCTGAGTCGGAGGGAAGGTAGCAAAGGCTCGGTCTGTCGCGAAGCACGGCATCGGCGCGAGCGCCGGGGCCGACTGCGGGTCCGCGCTAGTTTTCGTGTGTATGCTCATGCGCGTGCTAGGCCGCCCAGACACGTCGCGTCTGGGCTCGCACCTGCGGAGATTTCCCCATGCATCAGACTGGACTCGCACTCTTGCTCGGACTCATCGGCGGCGCGGCCGGCGCGGTGGCGACGATGATGATCGGCGGCTCGTCGACGCCGCTGAGCACATCGGCAGAATCCACCGACCTGTCGGCCGTAATCACACGCCTCGATCGCATCGAAGCCACGCTGGGTCAGCGCCCCATGCGTCAGGCGCCGGGTCTTGAAGGGCGAGGCCCCGGTTCGGCGGCCCAACCCGCAGGCGACGATCTGGATGCGATCGTCGAGCGGCTTGAGGCGCGCTTGCGCCCCGCCATCGAGGAGAGCGTCCGCACCTCCGTGGCCGCCGCAGCCGAAGAGAGCGGCGGCAAGATCGGTTCCCTACCGTCGGATCCGCCAAAGAAAAAGGTCACGCTGCGGGAAGCCGCTTCGGAACTCGGACTGACGAGCCAAGAAGAGGATGCCGTACGGCGCATCGCGAACGAGACGACCGAGGAGTTCCTCAAACTGCTCAAGGACGAGAACGGCACCGTGGAGGACGTACGCCGGGAGTTCGAGGAGGCCAAGAGCGACCCGGTCAAGCGCGCGGGCCTCACCGGCAAGTACATGGGCCGCGTGCTCGGCAATATCGGCGGCGTCATGGGCGTCGTCGTGGGTCATCAGGCGAAGATGCGGCAGGCGGTAGGCGCGGAGAGGGCGGACAGGCTCGAAGAGGGCTACGAGCTGACGGACATGGATCCGCTCGGACTCAAGGACGCCTTCGAGTTCAGCAAGTAGCCCCTCGGTTCAGCCCCGTCGGATCTCCTCGGCCGCCAGCGCGCGCTGCTCGGCCTGGATGTAGCGCTGGCGCATGGCCGGCCACAAGAAGCCGAAGACCAGCGTGGGGATCCCGCCCAGCAGGACGAGCGGATACCACACGTGGTACGGCTGGCCGCTCGCCAACGCGACGAGGCCCGCGACCAACGAGAGGGCTCCGGCGATGAACAGGGTCGCGTGCACGCCGAGCACGAACCGCCGCGCGCGGCCGCGCGACGCCAGGGTCCCCGCGACCGCGCCGAAGATTCCGCCCACCACACCGACACCCGCGCCACCGAACGCCCCGATCATGGTTCCTGCCTGTTCGCTCCACCACGCACTCATTGTCCGACCTCCTGCGCTGCGTTCCTGGCTGCGTCCAGCACCTCCCTGGCCCCGCCCGGCGTGAGCTCGCCCCGCGCGACCAGACGGGCCACCGCCTCGCGCAGCGGGTCCGGCGCGCGACCCGCCAGGGCGGCGCGCGTGCGCTCGATCAGTTCATCGAGCCGCTGGCGCATGGTCGGGTAGCTCACGCCGTAGGACGCGGAGAGGCCCTTGATGGAGCCCGACTGCAAGACGAACTCGACGATCATGTCGAGGTCCGGCCGCTCGAGGCAAGCCAGGGGGTGCTTTGATAAATCGAAACCCATATTTCACATCATGCATCCCGCTTTGACTTTCGTCAACATGGATTTCACTTTTCTCACTCGCCAGCCCAGGGACGGGCGCGCAGGCTGTCGGGGCCCGCGTCTCGGAGGACTCCATGCGTGTCGCCCGTCTCCTGCTCCTCATCTCCCTCCTAGTCGGGGCTGGCCTCCCCGCCCACGCCGAGGACGAACCCGTGGGGCCGAGCTACCACCTCGCGCAGTTTGGCGCCGGCGGCGGCCCGCGCGCGACGGACGGCCGCTTCGGCCTTCTCGATGAGGCCTGGACGAAAGGGCAGTCCAACGCAGTCGCCTTCGAACCAGCGTTCGAGGGCCCGCGCGCGACGGTGAAGTTAGCCTGTCGGTTGCGGGTCCACGCGGGCGGCGACGGCGGCGCCTTCGTGTTCCTCAACACGAGCGCGTTCGGCGTGCGCGGTCCCGCGCCGTTCGTGCCCAGCTGGGTCGAGCCGAACCTACGCGGGTCGTTCGCGGTCGGGGTCGACGTGCACAACCCGCCGAGCCCGGAGATGTTCTCGCCGTGGGGCAACTACGCCGACCTCCCCCAACGCGAGATCTCGCTGCACTTCGATGGACGCGAGATCGTGAAGCGGGTCGCGCCTGCCGAGTTCCGCGGTGCCGTTTCTGAGTTTGTGGTCGAGCTCGTGCACGTCGTCGGTGGCGCCGAGGTGAGCGTCGCCGTGGCCGGCGCCCCGGTCTACGAGCGTTACTTCATTCCGCGCCTCGCGCCCTACCCGATGCGCCTCGCGATCGGGGCCGGCACGCGCGCCGACGCCGCGACGGTCTTCGACGTCGACTCGATTCGCTTCGAGGGCGGCGAGGCCGCGACCCCGGCCCGACCGCCCCTGCATGTCGAGGTGTTCAACCACGTGCTGACGAACAACGCGAAGACCTTCTTCGAGAAGCCGCTGGCACTGCCGCCCGAAGGCTGGGCGTTCGGCCGGGTGATCCTTACGCTCGACATCCATGACGCCGGCAACGACTGGGATGAGTGGGATCGAAACGGCGAGGTGTACGTCGTCACAGCCGACGGCACCAAGCTTGCCATCGTGCCGTTCATCACCTCGTACCGCACGCCGTGCCACTGGGAGGTCGATGTCACGCACTTCCGACCGCTGCTCACCGGCGCGTGCACGCTGGGCGTTGCCGCGGGCACGACGTTCTACAAGAATCGCGGCTACATGCTGAGCATCACGCTCGACTTCCACCATGGCACGCCGGCGTTGGAGCCGTACCAGGTGGAGCCCCTCTGGCACGGCTCGGCCCACTACCGCTCCGAGGAGAATCGCTTCCGCGACTTCTTCACGCCGCGCGCGGTGACGATCCCGGCCGAGGCCGCCGCGGCGCGTGTGTTCATGACGACCACCGGCCACTCCCAGGTAGGCGAGTTCACCCCGTGCACGCGGACAGTCGTGTTCCAGCCTGGCGAGGACGCGGAGCCGCAGCGCTTCGAGAATCGCCTGTGGAAGACGGATGTCTATCTCAACCCGAACCGCCCGCAGTTCGGCACGTGGCAGTACGCGCGCGCGGGCTGGGCACCGGGTGATCTCGTCCACCCCTGGTGGATCGATCTCACGCCGCACGTACAGCCGGGCGCCGTAGCGGAGCTGCGCTACGAACCGGGGCCCTACGAGTTCGAGCAGGTGCCGCCCGCGAAGGATGTCGCCGCGGCCAGCCAAGTGGTGCACAGCTACCTCGTCCTGTATCGCCAGCCGGAGTGGCGCACGCCCGCGCCGACGCTGCTCGTCACGAGCGTCGACGGCAACAGCGCAGCCGCGCAGGCCGGCGTCCAAGCGGGCGACTACCTCGCGCAGTACAACGGGCGCCGCCTCGACACCGTCGAGGATCTGCGCGCGGCCATCGGCGGCGCGGCGGCCAGCGAGACGCCGCTCCCGATCGTCGTCTACCGCGGCACGCAGCGCCTTGAGTTTGCGATCGCACCGGGCCGCATGGGCGTGAGCCTCGGGACGCGCTGAGCGGGGGACCCCTGGGCGAGACTCTGCGCGCGCGGGCGACCAACCGGCCGCGCGCGGAGATCGCCATGCGCTTGGTTCTGTTCGTCACCCTGCTCTGGCTATCCACTCCGCTTGCCCGGGCCCATCCCGGCCACGAGCACGTGGGCGGCGAAGTGGTCCATCACGGCACGGAGTTATTGATCCTCGCCGCGTGCATTGCCGCGCTGCTCGTGCTGGCGCGCGTGGCTCGCCGTTCGTGGGATCGACGCTGATCCAGCACGGATTGCCGCCTCCTCGGGCTAGGCCTCTAGAGCAAACGCACTAGGGGGCGTTGGCTTGCAGCCAGGCAAGCACGCGGGAGCGGTCCGTCCCGAACAGGCCGGCCCGCGGCGCGTACTTGGCCACGTAGAGCGGCCACTGGGCGGCCGGCACGGACTGCGGATCGAACGGCTGGTGGCAGCGGCTGCAGTGGTCGAGATAGAGAGCGCGCGCGCCCTCGTCTGAAGCGGCGGAGACAGAGACCTGCTCCGCCGGCGCGCTCACGAATGCCGCGGGCTGACTCGCGCGCGAACGGTACTTGAAGTTGAGCCCCGGGTCGGCGGGCACCTGCCATGCGCAGGCCGCGACGAGGGGTAGGAGCGCCGCGCCCAGGACGACGCGGGCGAGATGGAGTCGGAAGTTTCGAAGGTGACGCATGAGGGGTGCCTGCCGCTCTAGAAGTACGTGGAGAAGGAGAAGGACCATTCACGCTCGCTCGAGGCCTTCTCAGGCTCGAGCCACTGGTGATCGAGACGGAACACGGTGCGCTCGTTGAGGCGGTAGTTGAGCGCCAGCGCGTAGCCCATCAGGTCGTCGTTGAAGCTCGCGCCGCTCACCCGGTCGTCGAGGTCCATGCTCTGGATCCGTGCGGCCAACGTGAAGTGCGACGTGTCTTGCAGCAGGCAGCTGCGGCAGTGACGCCACGCGCACGGGAAGAAGTGATAGGCCAGCTGCGCGTACCAGGCGCTCTGGCCACGCACGGCGGTAGCAGGATCAAGGTCGTCGCGCTCGATGTCGTACTGGTAGTACTCGCCTTGCAACTCCCACGGCCCCTTGCGCAGCAACAGATCCGCCGCGACGCCGAACAGATCGTTCTCGCCGGCGTCGTCGTAGCGGCCATAGGTGCCCGAGAGGCCGGCCTCCAGGTAGTCGAAGAACGTGAAGTTGTTGGTGTAGGACATGCGCCCCCACACCTGCTTGTTCTCGTTGTTGTCGCTCCGCCAACTCTGTCGGCCGTTGCGTACGCCGCCGCTGTTGGTGAACCCATCGGAGAAACCGCTTGATACGAGCACGTCGTAGGCGAGCGTGCCGCAGCCCGCTTGCCACGATCCGAAGATCCCAATCCCAGGCTGACCGAACCCGGTGGGCACCATGTAGCGCGCAACCCAGGGCCGATTCGTGAAGTCGTTGAGCGGGTCGTCGTGATAGAGGTTGTAGCGACCGAACGGAACGATCGGCGCTCCGAGCTTGATGTTGAACGCGTCGGCGAGCCGCCAGTTGACGGTGAAGTGCTCGAGCTTGACGTCGCCGTCGCGGTTGCCGCCGCCCACGCCGCCGTGCTCGATCTCGAGCTCCATCGACGCGTCCACACAGTCCGTGATCTGTGTGTCGAACGTCAGGATGAGGCGGTGCAAGTCGAAGTTTGAGTTGCGGTTCGTCGCGCCGAGGTACTCGAGCGTCACGTAGCCTCCCCAGCGCATTCCCGTGCTGGTGAGTTGCGGTGCGGAGAGGAGGTCCTGCCGGGGCGCCGGAACCGTAGCCAGCGAGGGCGCGGCGGGGACCGTCGGCCCGCCCGCCGGGGAC